>JAYTVG010000710.1:0-4107 GCA_043744135.1 Deltaproteobacteria bacterium
GAAGCGACAGTTGCGGCAGTCGGAATCGCAGTTGGTCACCGACGCGAAAAACTGCGCGCCCTCTGGGAAACTCAGGTTGTGCGTCAACAAACCGGCGAAGCCGACGTGCACCAAGCCGCCGCCAAGCACGGTGAACTTCAACCGCGTTGGGCACTGCGCCTCCCCCTCTCCCTCTCCCTCTCCCTCTCCTTCTCCCTCTCCTTCGCCCTCTCCTTCGCCTTCACCCTCCGCAGGATTAGGAGTCGAGCAGCCCTGCGCCGCAGCAGTTGCGACGACGAACGACAGGCCGACGCAAAAGCGAAAAAATCCAGTCATGGCACCAACCGTTTGATAGGCCGCGCGTGATCGCGGGCTTCGTCGGCGGAGGATACGGCCCGCGGGCGCGGTGTGCAAACTTGTCCGCATTGTGTGCAAGGTCCGCTGCGCCGACGTCGGGGGCACCTGGACAGTCGATTGGTCAGCGCGCGAGGTCGGTGAATCCGGCTCCGCTTGGGGCACGACAACGCGGCGGATCACGGCGCCCACACGTCGTCGTAGATGCCAAGATGCTCAGCCGTGGTGCGCCAGACGCGTTCGATACACTGGGGGTCGCGGCTGCGTTTCGACGACAGCCGCGCTGTCACGCCCGCAAAGTACTGCCCGGTGACGTTGCCGACGGCTTCGGTCGACACCGCCGCGATGTCACGGCCCGCCCGCGCCGGCGATTTTTTGAGCAGGTCTGACAGCCACAGCAAGCCTGCCAACGGGCCGCGGAAGTCGCGCATGATCTTCGTGCGCACACCGCCCGGGTGCACGCAGTTCACGTGGATCAAGCGCGGGCCGAGCCGCTGCGCCCAGCCAAACGTGGCGCACACTTTGAAAAATTCCGCGCGCGCGTAGGCACGCACCGAGCCCGCCAATGGCAGCGGCCCGAAGCCGCGTTCGCTGTTGTAGTCGTCCAGGCGCGTGGCTTTTTTGTGCAGGTCGGACACCACGTTGACGACGCGACTGCCCGCACCCAACACCGGCACCAACGCGTGAGTCAACAAAAATGGCGCGAGGTGCACCACCTGCAGTTGAGCCTCAAAGCCGTCTTCGGTCAGCCGCCGACTGCGGTACACGACGCCAGCGTTGTGCACGATGACGTCGACGCGCGCGAACCGTTCGCGCACCACCGCCGCGAACGCGCGCGTGCCGCGCAGCGACTCAAGATCAAGGGGGACGAAATCAACGTCGTCGTTGTTGCTGACGCGGCGGAGCTCCGCTTGCGTGGCGGCGCCCCGAGGCACGTCGCGCCCGGTGCACACCACGATGTCGCCTGCGCACGCCAGCACCTGTGCTAGCGCGCGACCAATGCCGGCGGTCGCTCCCGTCACGATGCTGACCCGGCGGTTCATGCGTTCACCCTTCGCGCGCGTGGCGTGGCGCGCAAAACCTTTGCGCCGATACGATCGTGATGCGTGGTCGGTTTGTCATGCAACGCGCGGCGTGGCGACAACGACGCGACGGTCAACCGATGAGGACTGCTCAACATCGATAGCGCCGCCTGCGTTTGCTGCGGTGCGTGGCTGGCGCGCTCACGTCCAGCGAATCAACGGCGGACGGACCGCGGCGACGGCTAGCGCGCAAGCACACGCGCGGCCCTCGCACGCTGTCGCGTGGCGTGAGTAGCGATGTTGAGCGCGACTTTGACGGCACCGCGCGGTCGACAAAATGCGTGCTGGCGTGCAATGCGCTGGTGGCGCGCGTGGCGGCCGACAGCCGTTGACGTCGGTGCGCACGCACGCGCTAGGCCAACACCTTGAGCCCACCGTCGCCCAGCGTCTCGGCAAAAAAATCGTTGCCCTTGTCATCGACGACGACGAAGGCGGGGAAATCCTTCACCTCAATTTTCCACACCGCTTCCATGCCGAGCTCGGCGTACTCGAGCACCTGCACTTTGACGATCGACTCGGTCGCTAAGATCGCGGCCGGTCCGCCGATGCTGCCGAGATAAAAGCCACCGTGTTTTTTGCACGCGGCGGTGACGGCGGGGGAGCGGTTGCCCTTCGCCAACATCACCATGCTGGCGCCCTCGGCTTGAAACGCGTCGACGTACGCGTCCATGCGGCCGGCGGTGGTCGGGCCAAAGCTGCCCGACGCCATGCCCGCGGGCGTTTTGGCCGGGCCCGCGTAGTACACGCAATGGTCCTTGAGGTACTGCGGCAACCCCTGCCCGGCGTCGAAGCGCTCTTTGAGTTTGGCGTGCGCGATGTCGCGCGCCACCACCATCGGCCCCGTCAGGCTGACGCGCGTTTTCACCGCGAGCGTGCTGAGCTGTTGGCGAATTGCGCTCATCGGTTGCGAGAGGTCGATTTTAACGACGTCACCCGCGAGCGTGCCGGCGTGGATTTCAGGAAGGTACTGCGCGGGGTCGCGCTCGAGTTCTTCTAAAAACACGCCGTCATGCGTGATCTTCGCGAGCGCTTGGCGGTCGGCCGAGCAGCTCAGCGCGATGCCGACCGGGCAGCTGGCACCGTGGCGCGGTAGGCGGATGACGCGCACGTCGTGGCAGAAGTATTTGCCGCCAAACTGCGCGCCAATGCCGGTGCTTTGCGCCAGATCTAAAATCTCCCCCTCAAGCTCGACGTCGCGAAAGGCGCGGCCGTGCGCGTCGCCGGTGGTCGGCAGCGCGTCGAGGTAGCGCGCCGACGCCAGCTTACTGACCTTCAACGTCAACTCAGCGCTCATGCCGCCGACGACGACGGCCAAGTGGTATGGCGGGCACGCAGCGGTGCCAAGGGTCTTGAGCTTCGCTTGCGTAAACGCCAGCAAGCTTTTGGGATTGAGCAACGCTTTGGTCTCTTGAAACAGCAAGCTTTTGTTGGCGGACCCGCCGCCCTTCGCCATGTACAGCAGGTGGTATTCGTCGTCGTCGGTGGCGAACAGATCGATCTGCGCGGGTAGGTTTGTGCCGGTGTTTTTTTCTTCGTACATCGACAGCGGGGCCAGTTGCGAGTAGCGCAAATTGAGCGAGCTGTACGCGTCGTGCACGCCGTGCGCGATCGCCGCCTCATCGCCGCCTCCCGTGAACACAAACTGGCCCTTTTTTCCCATCACGATGGCGGTGCCGGTGTCTTGGCAACCGGGCAGCACGAAGCCGGCCGCAATGTTGGCGTTGCGCAACAGCTCGAGCGCCACGAAGCGGTCGTTGGCGCTGGCCTCGGGATCTTTCAAAATCTGCGCGAGCTGCTTGAGGTGGCCGGGCCGCAACAGATGCGCGATGTCGCGCATGGCCTCATACGTCAGCGCGCGCAGCACCGCGGGCTCCACCGCCAAAAACGACGCGCCGCGCGCCTCAAACCGCGACACGCCTTCGATGGGCAGCTTGCGGTACGGGGTGTTGTCGTGGGCGAGCTCAAACAACTCGTGGTGGGTAAAGTCAGCCATGTGCCGCAGTATCGTGCTGCGCTTGAAACGTCAGCAGCTGCAAGCAGGCGCAATCGAAGCCTTCGTCGTGCGCTTGCCATCCTCGTGTCGAATTTGAGGTGCGATCACGATGGGCTGCGCGTTTTATCGACCTGCAGATGAATGCGGGCTTGTCACGCGCGGCGCGGCGGCTTAATGAGCGGGACCCGGTGCGAAGCGGGCAGCGATCCCCGCGGACAACGACCCTCACGTACAGCGAAAGACGCGAACACACATGGCTAAGACATCCACCATCGCCAAAGAAAAACGCCGCGACGAAAAGAGCAAGCGCTCTTTGGCCAAGCGCGAGGCGCTCAAGACCAAGATCATCGCGCCCGAGTCGTCGGAAGACGAACGCCGCGACGCGATGTTCGCGCTCACCAAGATGAAGCGTGACACCGCGCGCGTGCGCCACCAGCGTCGCTGCCAGGCCACGGGCGCGCCGCGCGCCGTCTACCGCAAGTTCCGGTTGCACCGCATCACGTTTCGCAACATGGCGCTCGCGGGCCTGCTGCCTGGCGTGACCAAGGCGAGCTGGTAGCTGCCTTCTGGTCGATGAACCACGCAAAACGCCGACGCTCGCGTCGGCGTTCGTGTTTCTGCATGCCGTATTCTGCATGCCGCCGTGGCGCGGCGGTGAGGGCTCCCGATGAAGCTGTTTGGCTCGCTGACTTCTCCTTA
>JAYTVG010000711.1:0-4104 GCA_043744135.1 Deltaproteobacteria bacterium
CGACTTTTACCGAGAAACGTCGCAAGCAGGTGACGTGAACCGTCCCGGCGCGCAAAATTGACTCAGGGTCGGCAGCCGTTGAGGGTGTTGTCTGTGCCCGCTTTTTCGTCGCCGTCCCACAGGTCGTTGTCCATCTGGCCGGGCTGGCCAACTGCGTGCGAGCTGAAGCTGTTGGGCAGCGCATTCGTGACCGAATATTCGTAGCGGCGGCGCGCGACGGGGCCGGTGATCGCGAGGCCGATAATCGAGATGTCGGCTGGTGCGGCGTCGAGATACAAGTCGTGTTCCGCGCGGTAGGCCTCTTCCGCCGTGTAGATGCCGCGCAGGACCGTCTTTGCCTCCGTTTGTTTGGAGCGGCACGCAAACAACAAGAAGTTCGGAATCGCGATGGCCGCCAGCAGGCCAATGATAGCCACCACAATCATCAGCTCGATCAAGGTAAACCCGCGGCGCATAAAAGCTCCTCGCCCTGGTAAAAGCACAGGGCGTCCAGATCGTTGCATAGGTCGCGCCACTGCGGACCAGCACCAGCGGCGCTGTACCGGTTCGGCACGGCACGGCCACGGCATCGAAAAGAATGCGTGTTGGCGCGGACCTGGCGTACAGTGCGCTCGCTCAGCCGGGTGCCATGAGGCGCAGCTGGACGGATGGTTTCTTTCGCAACGTTGGTGACTGAGAAGTTACCGCCCGAGGTCGGTGAAGATGACGCAGTCGAAGGCTCCTCCGTTTACACTATACGAATACCGCCCATCGCCGTTTTGCGTGGCGGTGCGCGTGGGCCTTAACGAATGCGATGTGGCATTTACCCCGCGCGAGGTCGACCTCACCAAACCGCGCACGGCCGCGTTTTTGAAACGGAGCCCCTTTGGCCGCTTGCCGGCGTTGGTGGAGCACCGGCCCGGCGGCGAACTCGCGATCTTTGAGTCGCCCGCGATCTTGCTGTTTTTGGCGGAGCGCTTCCCGCAGTCTGCGCTGGGCTTTTCCGACCTGACGGCGCGTGGTGAGGCGTACAGCTGGCTGAGTTATATTTCGACGGGCTTCGCCGAGGTGTTTTGGACCACGTTTTGTGAGACCCACGTGTTTTCCGATGTGGACAAAAGCCCGCGCGTGCTCGGACGCAGCAAACATGATTTGGAGGAGCACCTCGACGTGCTCGATCGGCATCTAGCGCGTCGGGCGTTTCTGGCCGGCGACTACTCGGTGGCGGACACGCTGTCGACGCCGCTGCTGGACTTGCTCGACCAGCTCAAGATCGACCTCGACGCGTTTCCGCGCGTGCGCTCGTGGCGCGAACGCTTGCGGGAACGGCCGAGCTACAAAAACGCGTGGCCGGGCGACGACGACGAATAGCTCGCTCGCGCTCAACGGGCCGCAACGTTGGATGTGGATTGCTAGGTTTCTCGCTCACGAGGTCGGTGAACCATGAGCCGCGACAGCATGCAGTATCGGCAGATGGGCCGCGCTGGGCTCAAGCTCAGCGCGCTGTCGCTTGGGGGCTGGACCACGTTTGGCGGCTCAGTCAGCGCTGCGGACGACGTCAAACGTATCCTGACGCGCGCCTTTGACGCTGGCGTGAACTTTTTTGATATCGCTGACATCTATGCGAAGGGCGACAGCGAGACCGCGATGGGCGCCGTGCTCAAGGACTTCCCGCGCCACGAACTTGTGATCTCGTCGAAGGTGTTTTGGCCTATGAGCGACGACGTCAACGACCGCGGGTTGTCGCGCAAGCACATCATGGACAGCGTGCACAAATCGCTCAAGCGCATCGGCACCGACCACCTCGACTTGTACTTTTGCCACCGCTTCGATGAGGACACGGCGCTTGAAGAAACCGTGCGCGCCATGGACGACCTCGTGCACCAAGGCAAGGTGCTGTACTGGGGAACGTCTGAGTGGTCGGGCGCGCAGCTCCAACACGTGCACGCCATCGCCGAGCGCCGAAATCTTTGCGCGCCCGCCGTTGAGCAACCGCAGTACAGCCTGCTTGCGCGCACGAAGGTCGAGACGGATGTCGTTTTGCAAGCCACCAACACCGGCATGGGGCTGGTGGTGTGGAGTCCCCTGGGCTCGGGTGTGCTCACCGGCAAATACGATGCTGGCGTGCCGGCCGGCTCGCGCCTTGAGCGCGTGGAGTGGTTGCGCTCACTGTTGTCGACGCAAAACCTCGCGCGCGTCGCAACCTTCAAGCGCATCGCCGACGGCATGGGCGTGTCGCGGGCGCAGCTCGCTTTGGCGTGGGTGTTGGCGAAACCCGCCATCAGCTCGGTCATCACCGGCGCTACCTCGGTCGAGCAGCTCGAGGAAAATCTCGCAGCGCTCGCAATCACGGTGCCGACCGACGTGATGGCACAGCTCGACGGTTTGTTCGCGCTCACCTAGCGGAGGTTGTTGAAAATGCCGCCGCCCATCGCACCCACTGTCGCGGCGCCCTCAGGGTCGCTGTCCCCGCGCGACGGTGCGCGTGAAGCGCTGTGGGCGACGGCGCTGTTGTTGTTGATGCTGTTGGTTGGCAAGCACGTCGTCGCCGCGGTCGGCGGTGGGCAGATCATTTTCACCGCCATCGCTGCGTATCAGCTGTACGCACCGCTGCGTTTGATCCAGCGCAGCGGTGAGTTGCCCGAAGCCTACGCGCTGCACGCGCACGGCTTGTTGTTGGGCCCGCTCGCGTGGCTGCGCGGCGTCGTGGTGCGACGGCAGCGCGCCGCGCACCGCAAAGGGCGCGCATCGTTGGTATCGCGTGGCTTGGCGTTGTACGCGCGGGGTGCGCGCATGAACCCTCGGGCGCTGGCCGCTGATTTAACGCGTGCTGGCGTCGTCGCGCTGGTGACATTTCCGCCGTTCGCGCTGCTGCATCACATGTGGCAGGTGCACGCAGGGGGGCACTATCACTTCGCGATTCCACACGACCTCGGCAGCATCATGTTGGAAAACACCTTCCTCATCGCGCTGCCCGAGGAGATGTTTTACCGCGGATTTTTAGAGCACCGACTGGAAAGGCTGTGGCCGACGAAGTTGCACGTGCTGACGCTGCCGTTGTCACGCACGGTGTTTGTGGCGAGCGCGTTGTTCGCGCTTGGGCACTTCGTCGGCGAGTACAACCCGGCGAGGCTCGCGCCGTTTTTTCCGGCGTTCGTGTTTTCGATGTTGGTACGCCGCGGTGGATCGCTCGCGGGCGCGGTGGCGTACCATGGTGCCTCGAACGCGTTTTCCGCGTTGTTGTTCACGGGCTACCTCAACCGCTAAGCAGCACCAAGCGTGCTCCCACGCCAGCCGCGAGGGGCTCAATGACGTGGTGAAGGTAGCCGGTGAGCGCACCGCTCGTGACGATCTCGATCACGTAAGGCTCGCGGGTGCCAAGCTGCTCGCTCGCGCGCACCACAGCGGCTTCGTCTTTGCGCCTCGGGTTGAGCGCATGATCTAAAAACACCTTAATCTCGGCGCGGAGATGGGCGCGATCAACGACGTCACCCTTGCGAATCTTTGCCAGGACCAGCGCGTCGTGGGGATGGTTGACGATGGCCGCGATCGACGCGGCATCGGTCGGCTGCACGAACTCAAGCGCGATTTTCATGACGTCACCCGACGCCAAAAACAAGTCGGTGCGCTCGCTGCCCTTAAACCGCTGCAGATACAACTTGCGGAACTGCGCCGCAAAACCAACGCGCGCGGTTTCGTCCATGATGGCGCTCGCGAAGTAGACGTCGAACTTCATCAATGCCGACTCCGCGACCGCAAGCCCGGCTTTGATGGCGTCGTTGCCTTTGTAAATCGGTGCTGCGTACGTGAACTCGGTTTGCGTGATGCGCGACTCCTGCGCGCATGCGTGCACGAGCCCCGCGTACTGCGTCAGCGAGCGACACACCAGGCCGAGGCTGACGCTGGGCGCCGTGCCACGGACGTCTAAGTCAATACGTTCGTGGCGACTCATGAAGTGACCCTTTGTGTCGTGTGGCGCAAACGCGCGATCAGTTGCTGCAAAAACACGCGGTGGATGCGCAGCGCGAGCGCGTCATGGTGCGCGAGCAGCTGCGAAAATCCCGCCCGCTCAAGGACAAGGACGCGGCTGTCCGCAGCGGCCATCACCACGACGTTTGCGGGCGC
>JAYTVG010000712.1:0-1290 GCA_043744135.1 Deltaproteobacteria bacterium
GAAATCGGCGCCGGCCTCAGCGGCTTTATCGTCGTCAGTGTCCGTGCGCAGACTGAAACGGCGATCTCAAGCAAGCTGTTCATCTCGTCGAACGCGACCAACACCCCGCAGACGCAAGACCGCAAGTCCCTCGTCGAGATCCCGCTGACCGCAAACGGCGTCGACAACGGCATCCCCAACATCGAAGTGGCGCCGCCCGACTGCGATTTTGGCGCTGTCGCCGTCGATGGAGTCGCGGTGTGCACCGTCACGGTGACCAACACCGGCACGCGCGGCCTGGTGCTCGACGCGGTGGATTTTGTCCCGCTGACCGATGTGCCCACGCTGTTTCAGGTGCCCTCGGAGTCTGCGCGGTCCGGCGGCGATGACGGCGTGTGCGATGCGGCGACCGAGGAGTGCGCGTTCGCGTTTTCGGGTCGGCCGCCGTCGCCGGATTCTCAAATTGAGCCCACCCAAAGTGTCAGTTTGACGGTGCGCTTCACGCCAGATGTGCTCGGCAACTTTGCGGGTCAATTCCGCATTTTGTCAAACGACCCCGACACCGTCGACGAAGAAATCTTCGTCACGCTCGGCGGCATTGGCGTCACGCCGCCCACGTGCTCGGTGCGCGTGCTCAGCGTTAACGACGCAGAGATCGCACTCGGCGACGAGCCGGTCGTCGAGCCGCTCGATCATGTGGTGCTGACCGCGCAAGACAGCACCTCGCCGCTGGGCGACGCTGTGACCGCGCGCTGGAGCATTAAACGTCGCCCCCCGGGCAGCCAGGTGTTTTTGAAGACCAACGCCGAGATCAACGCAGAGATGGCGTTTAGCACCGACGACGGCGTCGACATCGCGGGCGAGTACGTCGTGCAAGCGCAAGTGTTCGACAGCCTCGGCACCGGCAGCGTCAACAACTGTGAAGTCACGTTTGACGCCGTGCCGCAGGATCATTTCTTGGTCCAGCTGACTTGGGACACGCCCGACAACGACCTCGACCTGCACGTCACGCAGCAAGCATCCAACGGTGACTACTGCATCACCAGCACCAGCGGCGACACCCCGTCGGGCCTGCTCACCTCGGCTTGCAGCAACGGGCTTGACTGCAACTTCGCGAACCGGTCGGTGGAGTGGGACGACCTGCCGGGCCCGAGCGCTGGCGACCCGGCGCTCGATCGCGACGATATCGACGGCTTCGGTCCCGAAAACACCAACGTCGACGTCACGCCCGAAGGCCGCTACCTCATCGGCGTCAACGAGTACCAAAGTACCTCTGAAGGCCCGGCCGGCGCGACGCTGCGCGTGTTCGTC
>JAYTVG010000713.1:0-1290 GCA_043744135.1 Deltaproteobacteria bacterium
GCGAAGGCGAGGGTGAAGGCGAAGTTGACGAAGCCGGGCCCGTCGCGAGCCCCGCTGGTCCGGTCGCATTGCCATTTACCGCCACGGTCAACCTGCCGGTTTTGGACCAGGATTGTTTCCGTTTTGACACCGCGACGGCCGCCATCATTCACGTCGACGCAGGTCAAGCCGGTGGTGCCGTGTGCAACAGCACCTTTGACACCGTGGTGACGCTGTTTACCGCCGCGGGCACGCTCGTCGCCACCGCTGACGACGGCGCCGACAGCTGCGACGACATCTCGAGCTCGCAACCGGCGGGCAGCTACATTGCGTGCATCGAGCAATTTGACGGCACCGTGGCGTTGGTGGGCGCGACCATCGGTGTGTCGGTGACCCCGGCACCGCCCGACCACTTTGGCGACCGCGCAAATCCCGCTGGAGTGACGCTGCCATTTCACCAAACACACGCGCTTGAAGTCCGCGCCGATCGGGACTGCTTTCGCTTTCCCGTGGCAGCAGCCTCGACCGCAACGTTTCGCACGCACAACGGCGCGGGCGGTTGTGGCGGCGACAGCTTCTTGGAGCTGTTTGACGCTAACGGTGCGTTGCTCGGCAGCAACGACGATAGCGGCAACGGCCTGTGCGCGCTGTTGAGCGTGGCTGTGACGGCTGGCGAGTTTACCGTGTGCGTGTCCATCGCTGAGGCCGCGGCACCCGCGGTCACCTCGATCGCAACCACCGTCGTGTCGGGTGCGTTGGCGGCGCCGTCGGGTCTGAAGATCGTCGAGGTCGACTATGATCAAGCCGGCGGCGACATTGGTGAGTTCGTGGTGATTCGCAACACCAGTGCTGTGCCCATCAGCTTGCAAAACGTCTTCGTCGTCGGTGTCAACGGCTCAACGAGCGCCGCCACCATCACCGTCGACATGAGCGCGCTAGGCACGCTCGCCCCCGACGAAGAGGCTGTCGCTGCAGCCACCCTGCTCAACGTCACGAACCAAAAAGTCGTGCGCTTCGCGCCCGGCGCCAACGGGGTGCTGCAAAACGGCGCGCCCGATGGCGTGTTGTTGGTGACCGCGGCGCTCGGCCAAATCGGCATTGTGCACGACGCGTTGTCGTACGAAGGCTCCGCGTCGTTCACCGGTGTCGTCAATGGCGCGCTGTTTGACATCGCGCTCACGGAGGGCGTCGCGACCGTGGTCTCGGACACGGACACGGGCGGTACGTCGATGTGCCGCGAGCAATTCGTCGACACCGACCAGGCGATTGCGGACTGGCAGCAGTGCGCAACACCGACGCCGTAACGACTTT
>JAYTVG010000714.1:0-14734 GCA_043744135.1 Deltaproteobacteria bacterium
CCGTCGACTACGCAGTTTGAAGACGGGCGCCTGCGCAGCCGCGCACACGACAGCGCGGGCGAACTGCCGACGCGCGCGCTGTTGACGCAGTTGGGCGCGCCGCACGCCCTCATCGACGACGTGGTGGCCTTGGTGCTCGATCACCTCAAGCCGTTTCAACTGTACACGGAGCGCGACCACATCTCCGACGGCGCCTTGCGGCGCTTGGCCCTGCGCGTGCCGATCGCGCGCTTGGTGCGGCTGGCGCGCGCCGACCATTTCGGTCGCACCACCACTGACGCGCTCACCAAACACGATCCCGCGGGGCCGTGGTTGCTGGCGCAAGCACGACGCCTCGACGTCGACAGCAAAGTGCCCCGGCCGATCTTGCTCGGTCGACACTTGATCGCCCAAGGGCTCAAACCTGGCGCCCACTTCAAAGCCCTGTTGAGCGCCGCCTTCGCGGCACAGCTCGATGGCGAATTTGCCACCGAACACGACGCCATCGCGTGGCTGACGCGGCATCTGTCGGCGACGCGCGACGGCGCCTGACGTAGGTGGCGGTGCGCGGCCGATTTGCAAGTGTGCGGACCACGCAAAGATCCAGCGTGTCGGCGGTTGACGCTTGCATCGGCAATCGGCACACCGACCACACTGATGGCTAAAGCCCCATTCCTGCTGTTGCTGGTCGCGGCCGGGTCCACCGCGTCGGGGCCCGCCACGCTTTACGCGGCACTCAACGACCGCGCGCTTGAGACGGCCCTTGTGCAGGGCTGCGACGCGCCACCGGGCCGCGCCATCAAAGCGCTTGCGAAGGAACTTTCGCAAACGGCCACCAGCGCCGATGCGCGGCCGTCGCCGGTCGCGGGCAAACTGCTCGCGGTCGCGGTCGCGCGCCGTAGCGATCGCACGGCGCAGCTGGTGTGGACGTCCGCCGTCACCGTTCGCGTGCCGGACGTCGGCGCGCACGTGGTGCGCGCGCCGTGGTGGCCGCCACTGGCCGCGCGCGGACCTCCGCAGCATCTGTCGTGAGCTTGCGCTCGTCACTGGGCGCGCCGCTTTCGTTTCACCGAGCTTTCGGGTGCTCCCACGAGCGGTGAACCACATGGTTCACCTCCCACGTCGGTGAACTTCGATTGTTCACCTCCAACGTCGGTGAATTCCTCCTTCGCATTTTAACCGCACACGCGGCATCAGGGGTTTTGCATGGGCATTTTAGCCAAGGTCTTCGGCACCAAAAACGATCGCGAACTCAAAAAAATCACCCCGCGCGTCGCGGCTATCGCTGCACTGGAGGAGCGCTACAAAGCGTTCAGCGATGAGCAACTCACCGCGCGCATCGCCACGCTCAAAAGCGAAGTGCAAAAAGAGCTGGCCGACAAACTCGCACGCAAACCGCGCGGCGAAGATCTCAACAAGGAAGAGGTCAACGGCATCTTGGACGTTCACTTGCACGAGACCTTTGCGATCGTGCGCGAGGCCGGCCGCCGTGTGCTCGGCATGCGCCACTACGACGTGCAGATGATCGGTGGCATGACGCTGCACATGGGACGCATCTCTGAGATGAAGACCGGCGAAGGAAAGACCCTGGTCGCGACGCTGCCCGCGGTGCTTAACGCGCTGACCGGCGGCTCCGTGCACGTCGTCACGGTCAACGACTACCTGGCCACGCGTGACGCCGAGTGGATGGGACGCATCTACCGCTTTTTGGGCATGCAAGTGGGCGTGGTGGTGCCACAGCAAGGCGACCGCATCAAAAAAGAAGCGTACCGCAGCGACATCACCTACGGCCAAAACAACGAATTCGGTTTTGACTACCTGCGCGACAACATGAAGTTCGATCTCAAAGACTATGCCCAGCGCGGCCATGCGTTCGCCATCGTTGACGAGGTCGATTCGATCTTGATCGATGAAGCGCGCACGCCGCTCATCATCTCGGGGCAGGCCGATGAAGACACCGAGAGCTACAAAAAAGCCAACGTGATCGTGCCGCAGCTGCGCAAAGACGAGCACTACACCATCGACGAAAAGGCGCGCTCCGTCATCTTTACTGAAGCCGGCGTGACGCGCGCCGAGAGCTTGATCGGAGTCGACAACCTCTACGACCCCATCAACATCGAAAAGCTCCACCGCATCACGCAAGCGCTGCGCGCCCACACGCTGTACCGCCGCGATGTTGAGTACGTGATCGAACGTTCGAAGGTCGTCATCGTCGACGAGCACACCGGCCGCTTGATGTACGGGCGACGTTGGTCCGACGGCTTGCACGGCGCAGTCGAGGCGAAAGAGAGCCTGACGGTTGAGCCCGAAACGCGCACGCTCGCGACGATTTCTTTTCAGAACTATTTCCGCATGTACCGCAAGCTCAGTGGCATGACCGGCACCGCGGACACGGAAGCAGAAGAGTTCGCAAAAATCTACTCCCTCGACGTCACGCTCATCCCCACCAACAAAAACATCGCGCGCAAAGATGAGCAAGACCTCATCTATAAAACCGAGCGCGAGAAGTTTGACGCCATCGCCGAAGACATCAAAGCCGCGCACGAAAACGGCCAGCCCGTGTTGGTCGGCACCGTCAGCGTCGAGAAGTCTGAAGTGCTGTCGAACTTGCTCAAAAAGATGAAGTGGTCGCAGCCGGTGTTAAACGACGCTGGCGCACCGGTGTTAGACGCTGCGGGTCAACCGCAAGTGCACGAGCGCGTCGGTGTCGCGCACCAAGTGCTCAACGCCAAGCGCCACAAAGATGAGGCTGGCATCGTTGCGCAGGCGGGAAAGGCTGGCGCCGTTACCATCGCGACCAACATGGCCGGCCGCGGCACCGACATCTTGCTTGGCGGAAATCCCGAATACATGGCGCGCCAAGCGGTGTCGGCGGCGCTCGGTGGCACCGAGGAGCAGGTCGCTGAGTACGGTTTTTTAATGGGGCGCCCCGACCTCATTCTCGTCAACAAGATGGTCGAACGTGACTTGAAAGATCCCAACAAGCTGGCGCTGTGGGAGGCCAAGGTGATGGAGCACAACCTCGACGTCGAGACCAAACAGCAAGCCGGCGAAGAGGTGCCCGAGTGGCCCGCAGACGTGCCAAAGACACTCGACGAGGCACGCACCGCACTGGGTGGCGAGCGCAAGGCGTTTTACGAAAAGGCAATCGCCCTGTACGCCGCCGCGCTGCCGCGCTGCGAGGAGGAGTGCGGCACAGCGAAAGTCGCCGTCAAGGCGGCTGGCGGCCTGCGCATCGTCGGCACCGAGCGTCACGAGTCGCGCCGCATCGACAACCAGCTGCGCGGTCGTGCTGGTCGTCAAGGCGACCCCGGCTCTTCGCGGTTTTATATGTCGATGCAAGACGACCTGATGCGCATCTTTGGTTCCGACAAAATGATTCGCATCATGGAAGCGCTCGGGATGAAAGACGGTGAGCCGATTGAGCACCGCATGGTCACCAATTCGATCGCGGACGCACAAAAGCGCGTGGAGGGGATGCACTTTGATTCGCGCAAACAGCTCATCGAATACGACGACGTCATGAACCAACAGCGCAAGGCAGTGTACGTGCTGCGCCGGCGTGTGTTGGATGGAGTCGAGCTCAAAGAGATGGTGCTCGATTTGGTCGAGGCCTCGATTATCAACAGCGTGCAGGCCGCGTGTCCTGAAAAGGCGTCGCCGTCAGAATGGAAGCTCGACGAGGTGCAAAAGTCGTTGGACGACGTGATGGGCGTTCATGTGGAAGTCGCAGGGGTGCGCGATCGCGACGAGTTGATGGATCGCAGTTTTCAGGCTTGCCTTGGGTTTTACGAGGCCAAGGAGCAAGCGCTCGGGCCTGACATCCTGCGCCGCATCGAGAGCTTCGTGTATTTAAACGTCATCGACGAGGCGTGGAAGCAGCACCTCAGCACCATGGATCATCTGCGCGAGGGCATTCACTTGCGCAGCTACGGGCAAAAAGATCCCAAGCAGGAATACAAAAAGGAGGGGTTCAACATCTTCGCCGGCATGATGGCGCGCGTGCGTGATGAAACCCTGGACAAGGTGTACAAAGCGATCCCGCGCGAAGGCGGCGAAGCTGAGCTTGAGCGGTTGCGCGCCGACCGCATGCGTCGACGTCAAAAGCAGGCGCAGGTGCAAGCTGGGCCCGGCGGCGCCATCGTCAACGCACCGGCAACGGCGCGCGTTACCGCACCAGCGCAGCTGCAAGTGCGTCCCGCCGGCATGCCGATTCCGCAGGCGGGCCAACCGTCGATCGCGGGCTTCACCGGTGCTAGCACCACCAGCACGCGCACGACGGCACCGCCAAGTGCATCACCCCGCGCGATGCCGACCGCGCGCTCAAGCATCACCGCGGAGCTTGAATCAGCCGCTGAAGGTGTCGACGGTCTCAACCGCCAACAGCGACGTAAACTTGAAGCCCAACAGCGCAAAGGCGCGCCCAAGCGCTAACGGAGCCACCATGAAGTGCCAAGGCTGTAAAGAGGACGTCGACGAGCTCAAGGCGGTCAAGCGCGGCAAAAAGACCGTCAAGCTGTGCGAGAGCTGTGCGGACGCTGACGTCGAGCAAGCGGAGATCGGCGAGGCCGCGGAGTCGGTGATGCAAGGGATGATGGAGTACAAAGGCCGTCGCTAGCATCGCTGTGCCGTTGATTGCGCTGCTTGATTGCGCCGTGGCTGACGCGCGTGCGCGGTCACCTCAGTGAAAGCATCCGCCCCGATGGATTCGGCTGTCGGTGGCTGGTGTGTGCAGCTACGCTCGCATCATGGCACGTCGTCACGTCACGCAACTGCAATGGAGCGACGTCGATCCGGCATGCGTGCCGTGGGCTGATACCGACGCGCTGGCACTGCACCGCAAGCTGAGCGCTGTTGTGGTTGGCCGCGACGAGGACGTGCTCAACGACGTCATCGTCGAGCACTGCGGCGCGTGGGCATGCGGGTGGCGCTACAGCGCAGACGAAGGATCGATCGGCGGCGGCGTGGTGCGCGCGTGGTGTTGCGCCCCACATTCGATGGTCGGCACCGATGATGCCATTGTCGCGCGTGCGGTCGCGGGGTTGCGCGAGTGGCGCGCGTGGCTCGAGCACCTCGCTGGCGTGTTCAAACAGCTCGCACCACCGCGCGAGGGTAACAGCGCCGCGCTCGATCGCGCACTGGATCGCGCGCTTACCGTGGTGCTCGCCGAAGTGACCGCTGCCACCGGTGCAGGCGACGCCTGGTACGTGCACGCGCAACAGGTCTTGCGGTGGTGCTTGCAGTGCTACGGCGCGAGCGCCGCCAACGCAGACAGTGCCGTGTCCGCCGCATCGCGTGGCGTGTTTGAAAGTTGGGTCGGGCTCGATGACGCGACCGCCGCGCGCGTGGTCCGCAGCATCACGACGAGCACCGCCGGACACGTCGGCGGCCTCGACGTTGACGACGTAGTCGCCCGCCACTGCGCAGTGCGCGCGCAGCTGGTCGCAATCGACACGCCATCGTTCGCAGCGCGCGCCGCCACCCCGCGCGACGGACACATGAACTTCATCGCGGTGGTGGACTCAGCCCGCGACGTCGTACGTGCCGAACGGATGCGCGCGGCCTTGCGGCTCACCCGCAATCGCGCCGGCGCAGGCGACACCATTGACCTCGATCTGTTGCGCGCATTGCACGCCGTCGCCGTCCCAGACGCTGCGCGCGTGCGCAGCACCGACGCGTTCGCCAAAGCAGGCCGCGAGCGCTACGGCTTTTTCCCCGAGCTTGCCCAAGTCTGCAGCGATGCGCTCGGCGAGGCTGACGACGTCACGCAGCCGGTGCTGTTTCGCGCCGCACGCGCCTATCTTGACGTGTGCTGCTTTCATCCGTTCATCGACGGCAACGCGCGTGCGGCACGACTGCTGTTCGAGTTCATCATCGCCCGCGAACACCTCATGTTTAACGACGTCGACGCGCTGTTTCGGTATCCGATCGCTGGCGGAGAACTGCCGGCGGCGCAAGCATTTGTGACGCTCGTGCATAAGCTTGGCGTTGTTCACTGCACCCGCGCGTGACCTTGGCGTGTAACGCGCGCTCCCGCCGCGTGACGTCGATCGGCCGACGAGCAGCGGTCCGCGGTCGTGGTGGTGCGATCGCCAGCGTCGCGCTATGGCAACGCGATGACGCGCGCATGGTTGGTGAAGACCGAGCCCGAGGTGTACTCCATCGACGATCTCAAAAAGGACCGCCGCACCGGCTGGGAGTGCGTGCGCAACTACCAAGCGCGCAACACCATGCGCGACGACATGAAGCCGGGCGATTGGGTGTTGGTGTACCACTCAAACGCCAAACCGCCGGCGGTGGTGGGCCTCGCGAAAGTGTTCGCGGCGCCGATCGCCGACCCCACGCAGTTCGACAAAAAAAGCGAGTACTACGACGCCACCAGCGATCCCAAAGCGCCGCGCTGGATCATGGCGCAGCTGGAATTCGTCATCCGCTTTGCCGCACCGATCGCACTTGACGCGTTGCGCGCGCAGCCCAGCCTCGACGGCATGCCCTTGTTGGCCAAAGGCCAGCGCTTGTCGGTGCAAGCGGTCCCCGACGCGCACTTTCGGCACGTGTTGCAGATGGCGAAGGTGCGTGATGTGAAGCTGTGACGCGAGGTGACATCGGTACCTTGTGGCGCGCGCTTAGCCTTACGATTTCGCGGATCGTCCGCTACGCTTGACCCTATGACGATGCCGCTTCGATCTTCTGACTTGGCCATCGTCGATGCTGCACGCACCATCGCCAGCCGCCATCGCCTCAGCGCACAGGCGTTGCTCAACGATGCCGCCAAGTTGCAGCAGGTGCAGCTCGCCGCGGGTGTCGTCGTCACGCTGCCGCTCATCAAGCAGATTTTGACGCAGGCGCTCGCCAGTGGGGTCGACTGGGCCGAAGTGACGGGCCGCAAAGGCGCCGCGTTTTTGGCGCAGCCGCACACGACGGTGGCGCAGGCGGGCAACGCCAGCTTCGTGCACCGTCCGCGCGCGGCAGCGATGGTGTATTTCGACGCGCGGCAGGAGCCGAGCACCGCTGCCCGCGAGGTTATGGCTGACGGCGCGTTTAAGGCAGGAAAGCTGACGGCCAGCACCGAGACGTTCATCGCACAGACACGCCAGCAACTCGAGCAGGGGCAGCGCGCGCAAAACGCCAGCCCGCAGCCCGCGGCGCCGTTTCAAGGCGGTACAGTTCTCGCTAGGCGTGACGCCGTGCTGGCGTGTGCGGCGCTCAAACAGCCAAACCAACTCGCAGGGCACGCGGCGTTTTTCGGCAAGATTCCTGATGCGGTGGCGCGCCGTGACCTGCAGGCGCGCACCGGTGCACGCACCGATAGCAACGCTGAGGTGGTGGCGAAGGTGCTCAGTGCCGACATGCACGCTGCGCTCAAGGCCGCCACGCCCAAGGACCTCGCGGACATCGTCACGCAGCTGACGACGGGCGCGCGCGGCACGTCGCACCACAACCAACTGCAGCTGGCGGTGCGCGCGATGTACACGGTCGACACGCTCGATCCGCGAGCCGCCCGGCCAAGCTTTGACGAAGCCATCGCAAGCGCGCTCGTCGACGGCACCGCGGCCGCGTTGCTGAGCGACCTGATGGTGCTGCTGCGCACCGGCAGCGCGTCGGTCGCCGCACGCGCCGTGCGACGCTGAAGCCGATCTGACGAGGTGAACAATTGAAACTACGGGCGCGCGTCGACAAACAGCGTCACATGCACACCATAGTGGTCGCTGGGCTCAACGGTGACGTCGCCAAACTGGCGCTTGTCGGTGAACACCAAGGCGCTGTCGCTGGCCACGACGTCAGCGCGCTCGCGCACGTGGATGTGGTCTAAGCGCGCGGGATATTCCGTTCCGGCGTATTGCTCAAAGTACAAGCTGTTGCAGTCGGTGCCGCTCAGTGTGGTGTTTGGCGTGTCGGCGCACCACGTGGCAGCTGCACCTGGCACTTTGATGCTGGCGACCGGATCGTTTTTGACGGTGAGGCCCAGCTGCACGTCGTCATCCGCGGTATCGGCGCTTCTGCCCATAATGGCTGCGTCGACGAGGTTGCCGTATTCGAGCAACAGCGGGTACGCGATGGTGTTTTCAAACCACAGCGACTGAGTGGTGCCGTCAGGAACCTTCCATGTGTCTTTCGCGTAAAACGGCCCGGCGTTGAGGTCGCCGAGCACCAGCACCAACGCGTCGGTCGGTGCTTCGCGCGCGGCGATGCCAAGCTCGCGAGCTTGACGCATCCGGCCGCGCCACGCTTCCGGAAACGCCTGCATATGCGTGCAAAGCACCTCGACATCGCCAGCGAGCGCGTGCGTGAAGCGCATGCGGATGAAACCGCGCTTGATGCCGGGGCCCGGGAAAAACTCGGCGTTGTCCTGCGCGGTGTACGCAACGTTGTCGACAAACTGCGGGGTGGTGCCGCCAGCGATGATGGCGTCTTTCACGAAGATCATCACGCCGTCGTTGTAGCTGGTGCGATCGGATGCGAACGCGCGATAGCCGAGATCTTCGCCCCGCCGCGTGAACTCGACGACGTCTTGCTCAAGCCAAACTTCTTGTAGGCCAATGATATCCGCGTCGGTGCCAAACACGATGCCGGGAAGGGCGGTGCGTCGGGCGTCGAGAGTGGGTGTCTTTCGGTACGGCACGGCGCCGAAGATTTTGGCATCGAGCAGCGCGACGTTGTAGTCGAGTAGCTCGATTTTTACTTTGCCGCTGGTGCCACGCGTAGCGTCGAGCGCATTCATCGCGAGCAGCAAGGGCGTCGCATCGGGGGCGGACGTAAACGGCGCGTCGTCGGCGACATCAAACAGCTCAGCGAGCGTCATGCGCGCGCCGCCACTCAACGCCGCCGCGATGTGCGCGAGCTTGCTGTCGTTGAGCTTGAGCGCGTCTTTGACGTCGGCGCCGATCTCTGGCGTATCGCTCGCGCACGAAGCCGACAACGCACAAAGCAAGAGACACATGACAACGCGTTGGTGCATTGCGGCACTGTACAGCGCTGCGGGCGCTTTGGTGTACCGTGAGCGCTATGCGTGCGTGGCTGTCGATCGTGGCGATGTTGGGGAGCGCGGCAGCTAGCGCGCACGAGGTTGGGCTGTCGCGCGGCACCTGGGTGCAAGACCCCACGGGAGTGACGGCGGAGCTGGTGTTTTCCGGCAACGAGTTACGCAAGCAACACCTCGATGCCGAGGGCATCGTCAGCGACGTCAACGTCGAAACGAACGGTGTCGTGTGCCCGGGGCACCTCATCGGCGAACAAGACACCGACGCCGACGGCCACGCGGTGCGCGCCGTGTTCACGTGCGCAAACCCCGGACGCACCACCGTTGACCTGTCGCGCCTTTTTGCCCACGTGTCGCCCGGCCATCGCCACATTGGGCACGCCGCCACCGCCACCACCGCCATCGACGTCGTCGTGTACCAGCACAACGCAGCGTTTAGTTTTGGCGAAGCCCCGCGCACACCGCCGCTGCTCGCGTACGTGCGCATCGGCATCGAGCACATCTTGACGGGGTTCGATCACTTGGTGTTCTTGTTCGGGTTGGTGCTTATCGGCGGCCGGTGGCGGGCGTTGTTGGCGGTGGTGACGGCTTTTACCGCCGCACACTCCATCTCGTTGGCGCTGGCGGTCCTTGGCGTCGTCAACCCCGCGCCCGCTGTCATCGAGCCGTTGATCGCGCTGTCGATCGCGTACGTGGGGGTCGAGAATTTTTTCGTCAAGGACGCGAACAAGCGCTGGCGTATCACGGCGCCGTTCGGCCTCGTTCACGGCTTTGGTTTTGCGGGTGCGCTACGCGAAGTCGGCGTCCCCAAAGACGCGGTGGCTCCCGCCTTGGTGTTGTTTAACGTCGGTGTCGAGCTCGGCCAGCTGGCGGTGTTGGTGGTTTTGTTGCCGATGTTGTTGCTATTGCGCCACAACGTTGCGCGCTTCGATCCCGTCGGCAAAAATATCATGAGCGCACTGGTGCTGCTCGCGGGCCTCGTTTGGTTTGTGCAGCGCGTGTTTTTTTAGCGCGGGTTTCAGCAGGCGCTCGCCCCTGTGACTGGGTGCTCGTCGATGGCGCGTTCAATGCGGGCCTGTAAGCGCAGCGCGGCCCGCTTGCCGGCGCGATGCAGCTCCACTGTGGACACGGTGTGAAACAGCATCGCTTGTTCATGGACAACGTCGTGCTCAATGTCTGCGTCGGTCGCGGCGGGTGCGGTTTCGCGGACCTTGGTGCGCAATGCGTCGCTGCGTGAGATCGCGGTGAAGGGGTTGGCTTCACCCACCACATGCGCGTGCGTCAGCGTTGCGCGTCTGGCTTTGCCGTACACACCGGGCAGCGCTTCTTTCAACGCGAGGTGCACCTGAGATCGCGTGAACGACTGCCATGTGTGCGGCGCGTGGGAGATCGCCTTGTACTCGGCGGCCATGCGCGCCTGAAGGGTTGGGCACAGCGTCCGAAACGCGAAGCCGAGGTCTGCGGCGCAATTAATGTACACCGCGGTCGCGGCGTTGAGGTGGTAGCGCCCGTGGCGAAAGAACCCCGACTGCAGCGGCCCCGTGTGCACCGCGGTCACACGCGCAACGATCGTGTCACGCATCGCTTGGGCCGCGGGCCGCTCGTCGATGGGTTCGAGCCAATCGCTAAACAACAGCGAGACCCCAGCGGGCGTGCGCAAGATCTCCTCAGCGCCAACCGGCACCTCTTGTTGCGTGGCATTGGCGTCGTCATGCAACAGCAGCAGCAACTTGCCGCACAGCCCGAGCACCGCGTTCGCGTCGTTTTTGTCCTGGTGTGGCAGTGCTGCGCGCGCGGCCGCGATCAAGTGCTCGCAGGGGTGCTGACTGAGCAGGCCGCGCGCCAACAACGACGACACCGTGGGATCGCCAAACGCGTAGTCGCGCCCGCCTTCGCCGCCGGGATTCACAAAGGCGTCATCGGCGCTTTGCACGTACAGCACGCCGCGCGCCACGCGTGACGCGGCGACCTCCTTGCGAAAGGCGTCGTCGTCTGCGCTGATCAACGTGAGCAGGTGCTCAAACGCGGCAGCAAGCGTGGGCTCCGCCGCAAACGCGCGCGCGTTGTGCACCGCGATGCCAGCGTTTTCATAGCCAAGCAGGTGCTCCTGCTGCCGTCCGATCCCAAGGACCTCCACCATGCGCGCGGTGAAGGTCTGCGCGTCCGCCACCGGTAGACCCACGCCTTGTAGCACGCGACCGAAGCGACTGTGCGACACCTCGTTGAGGAAGTCTTCGACGGCGTCGACGGACGCGCGCGCGTTGTCACCTTGCGCGTTGGCGCCGTTCATCAGTGTGTGCGCGACCAGCTTCGCTTTGGCGACCACGCCGCCGCGCGGGGCGACACGTTCGGCCCCAAATCCATCAGCACCCGCGTTGCTTGCACTGTCGCTCACCACGCGGTCGATCGCTGCGCTTGGCGGAGGGTCGCCGGTCGGCAACAACGCGCGCGGCTGCTTGTTGTCGAGCCGGATCATGCCCACAGTGTAGCGTGTTGCCGGCCTTTTGCGATGGCGCAAAAAAGCCTCGAGCAGCGCTGCCATCGGCACAGAATCTAGAGCGTACTGGCACCAACCGCCGACCACGCCACACGCGTTGACCGCGCGCGCCTGCCACGCCACAACGTCGCGGTGACGACGATGCTGCACGCGCGACCTTGCGACCGTAGCCCGTGGCGGCTCGCTGCCGCGATGGCGGGTGTGCTGTCGTGCGCTGCGTTGTGGTGCGCCACGGTGCACGCGCAACGGGCGCCAAACCCGTGGGTCGATGGCCCCGACGCGCCGTTGCCGGAGGCGGGCTTTGACACCTCGGCACCGCGCGAAGTTGGCGCCAGTGCCGAGCCCATCGTCACCGCACCAACGCCGCCTGCCGCGGTCCGTGCGCCGCTGCTGCTCACGCCATTGCCGCAAGTCAACAGCGCGCGCTTGCGCACGACGCTGCTGCGCGAAGCAATCACGGCTGCCGGCGCCTTGAGCATCACCAACGGTGTTGATGCGGTGCCAGGTGTTTGGCTGCTGCATAGCCAAGCCGGCGCTGCGCAGTGGGTGACGCGCGGTTTGCGTGACGCTGATGCGGCCGTGCAGCTCGACGGTGTGCCGCTGTTGTTGCTCGGCGGTTTGCTGCCGGCTTTGGAGGTGGTGACGCTCGACGGCAGCGCGCGTTTGCGTTTTGAGCATGGCCCGCGCGTCATCACCCACAGCGCGAGTGCGTCGGGTGGGGTGCTTGACATCGACACGCTGCCGGCACCGACGGACATGCAAGACACCCTGCACTACGACGGCGTCGTGGCCGCGGGCTACGGCGGTGCCGACCTCGAAAAAGGCGTGTTGGCGGTTGCTCAAGCAGGCAAGGGGCGCGCGCGCATCGTGCTGCACGGTTCGCTCATCAACCGTGAAGACCAGCGCCAAGGTCGGGTGTTTGCGCCGCTGTTTGAGGCTGAGAGCTTCACGGCACCGCACGCGGGTCTGCTCGCGCGCAGCGGCGGCAGCGCGGGTTCGGCGGGTATCGCCATCGCGGTCAGCCCGTCGCCGTCGATGACGGTGTTTCAAGCGTGGCACTCCGCGCGCGCGGCGTTTGTGCCCTATCCGGCCTTGTGCCAAGGCAGCGACGACAACGGCCGCGCGGTTGACTGCGTGCACACGTTAGAGCGCGGCATCGACGCGTGGGTGGCAGGCGCCGACGGCGTGGTTGACGTTGGGGGCGCGCGCGTAGCTTGGGTGCCGCGGTTTTCGCTGCAGCGCGCCGTCGACAACGCGCAGCGCGCCGGCAGCGCCCTGAGTCAAGTGCAGACCGACAACGACAGCGCCGTGCGCGGCTCAGCCTCGTTTGACACCACCGCCACGCTGCCGACGCTGTCGTGGTGGGACGCGTGGGTGCCGCAGCTGCACGTCGGCATCGACGCATCGCGCGATATCGTGTCGAGCGCCGCGTACACGCGATCGCTGTCCGCGCGCGACGCTGAACCGGCGGGGCTTGGCATCAGCGAGCCATCCCGCGCGCGCTTGATCGACGGCGCCCAGTTCACGGCATCGAGCGTGCGAGCGCAAATCGGCGTCGATGGCGAAGTTGTCGACGTCAGCGTGGCCGCGCGCTTGGTCGCGAGCGCGTTAGACGCGCCCGCCGTCGCGCAGCGCACGGTCGCGATGCACCGCGTCGCGTTGTCGCCGCAGGCGGAGGGCACCGTGCAGTTCACACCGTGGTCGACGCTCGGGGTGTTTTTTACACTCGTTCACACCGAGCACGGTGCCGATCTCGGCACGCTGCGCGGGCCCGACTTCGGCGCGGCCGTGATGGTACCGCCCTCAGATACCGACGCGGTGTTCGTCGACAACAGCGCGGAACTTGGCGTGCGCACGTCGTGGGCCTACCTGCAAGGCGAGGCGGTGGTGTGGGGCAGCACGCGTAGTGGTGCACTGGTGTTGGCGGCGTTGCCGGGCGATGCGCTGGGCCGCGCGCAGTGGGTGCGCGGCGGCATTGAACAACACGCGGGGATGGAGGCGCGCGCGCGTGTGTTGTTCCCCGAGCGCAGCGGCGTGTCGTTGAGCACGACGCTGGCCGCGGCCGCGGCGTCGCACAGCGCTGGCGACCTTGACACCCCGCTGTCCGCGCTGACGGGCGACGCGCCGCTGGCGGGTGTGCTCAACCCCACAGCGACTGCCCTGCTCAGCTACGAGCCACCGGCGTGGACGTTTGTCGGCGGTTTTGTGCGCGCGCGCGCGATTTTGCCGCAAGCGCGCCTGGCACGCAGCGAGGAGCACGACCGCGCGCTGTGTCCGCAACTCCCCTCTGACGACGAACGCGCGGCTGGTGCGGTGCGCACGCAGCCGTGCAGCGGCGCTGATGGTGCCTTAGTGCTTGACGTCGGCGCCCACGTCCAACTCGGTCGCGTGCGCTTGGATGTGGTGGGCGAAAACCTCCTCGATCGTGAAGCGCGGGTGCGCGACGAAGCAATCGGCAGTGGTGGCGTCGCGGTACGAGCGCTCGTCGCTGTGAAGCTGTAGACTCGCCGCATGGAATTATTCTTGTCAGCTCCCAAGCTCGGCGAACGACTTGTTGCCAAAGTGAGCGCGGGCAAGCCCCGCGTGCAGCGTGCCGGGGTAGCGCCATCGATGGTGCGCAAGGCAACGAAGCCGCGAGCTTGGCTGGCGGTGCGGACGTCGTCGCTGCGGCTGGTGGCGTTGCTCGCGACGCTTGCTTTGGCGAGCGCGTGCAGCAGCTGTGCGAAAGATTCCGGCGTGCCGGCCGCCAACGACGCGCGCGCGCTGACCGCGCTGACAGTGACGCCGTCTTCCGTCGTCGTCGATGTCGGCAACAACGTGCAGTTGGTGGTGCAAGGGCGCGACCAGTTTGACGCGCCCACAAGCATCAGCGCTGCGATCGTGTTTGACAGCGCTAGCACCAGCATCGCGCTGGTCGACGACAGCGGTGTGGTGGTCGGCGTCGCGGCCGGCCGCACCGTGATAACCATCAGCGTTGGCGTCGTGTTCACCACCGTCGACGTCGATGTCCACGCACCCGCGCCACCCGCTGGATTGACGTACCAATCGCCGCTCCAGCTCATTGCGGGCGCGCAGATGGATGACGCTGTGGCTGCGTCTAACGGCGGCACCATCGTGTCGTATACCGTAGTGCCGGCGCTGCCAGTCGGCATCGGCCTCGACGAGCGCACCGGCACGCTGAGCGGCGCGCCCAACTTGGCGCAGCAGCTGACCCCTTACGCGATTACCGGCACCAACAGCTCCGGTAGCGTCAGCACCACCCTCGAGATCGAGGTGGT
>JAYTVG010000715.1:0-1288 GCA_043744135.1 Deltaproteobacteria bacterium
GCGCATCGGCGCGGATCCGCCGAAGGACAACGTCGACTAGCACCCGCGCCTGCCAGTGGTCGACCCACCACGCGACCACGTAAAACGCCAGCACTACGCTTGCGATGCTGCGCGGCTCGGCGGTGCCCAGCAGCGTCACGACAGCGTCGAGGCCAGCGAGCCGACCGACAGCGAGCGCCACGACCACGCCGCTCACCAACAACGCAGGGCCGCGCAATAACATCGGCGACAACAGCTCAACCACCGCGTCCGCGTCGTCGTCGACAAAGCCGACCGCCAGCACCAACCACGCCGCGGCGAACGCGCTCAACGACAGCGGCCATAGCCACTGCTCCGGCGCCATGACGGCGACGAAGCTCGGCGCTATTGCGAGTTGCAGCGGTGCGCGCAGCCACACCAACATCAGCGCACGCAACACCTTGACCGAACCGACAGCGTCGGGCGTCAGGGGGCGCGTGAAGTTCGTCTGCGGCAGCAACTGCCGCGTGCCCAGCGATTGGTGCGCGAGCCGTTTGCTTAACCATAAAGCCACCACCAATGAGGTCGACACCAACAGCAGCAGTGGCAATCCGCTGTGGCGGTACAACCCGGCTGTGCTGTGGCGCTCGTCGCCGATGCACCACGCCACCGTCACGGTCGCAAGCACCACGGCGAGCTGAGCGACCAGCTGGACCCCGACGGTGCGCATGGCGCGCCGCAACCACAGCGCGTGCACGGCGGCTGCTGTGAGTGCGACGGTGACTGCAACGACGGTGCGCACTGGCGGGCTCGTGGTGGGTCCCGCGACACAAAACCCAAGCACCAATGCGAACAGCAGCTGGCCCGGCCAAGTGCTGCCGCGCCAGTCGCGGTTGATGGCGACGTCAATCGCACGAAGCGCTCGATCGAGGGATCTGGGGACGTGCGCCAGTGTCATCGGCCCGGGCCCATCGCGCATCGCATCAATCGTCCTGCACGCGGGTGCGGTTGCGTTTCACGTCTGCGCGCACGGTCTTTGCCTTCAGGCGGCGACGGACCGAACCCTTGCTCGGCTTCGTTTTGTGGCGTGGCTTTGGGCGCACCAACGCAGCGACGACGATGTCGCGCAGTTTGTCGTACGCGTCTTGCAGGTTTTGGCGTTGGTCGCGCGTGTGGTCGCTCGTGAGCAGCAGCTCACCTGCGTCGTTAATCTTGCTGCCGTGACGTTGCGCGATGCGGGCTTTCACGTCGACGGGGAGAGTGCTTTGCGCCAACAAGAAGCGCACCAGCACCTTTGAGCTCACCTTGTTGACGTTTTGTCCGCCAGCAC
>JAYTVG010000716.1:0-4091 GCA_043744135.1 Deltaproteobacteria bacterium
CGCGCATGCGATCCGCGTAGCCCGCAAACAGCTTCGCGACGCGTGCATCACCATGCGAAGCCAGCTGTGCGACCGCGGAGTACGACGAGATCTCGCCGCCGTTGGCGAGCGCCCAGCCCACCATGGTGACGACGTCGAGGTCGGGGTCGCTCAGGCCGTGCGCGAGGGCCGGCGTCTGGGCTTCGCACTGTTGTGGGCCCATGCGCCCCAAACACTCGGCTGCGGCGCGGCGCACCGCTGGCTCGACGTCGATGCGAAGCGCGCGCGCACAGATGCGCGCTGTGGCGCTTGACGCATCCAAGCTGCCGAGCAAGGTCAACGCCAGCGCGCGCGTGGTCAAGCTTTCAGCGGTGCGCGCGGCCCGGCGCAAGGTGGGCCGAACCTGCGCGATGTCGTCGTGCGCGGCTTGCGTGAGGAGCGCGTCAGGTGGCAGCGTGACGTCGGGGCTGGCGACGGATGCCGGGTCAGGCAGTTGCTCGAGGGTGGCACTCGGCCGCTGCGCACGCGGATCGCGCCGCGGCGACGGCTCCGACGCATGTGCAAGCGACGCCGCCAACATGCACGCAACGCACGCGTGCGCGCCCCACGACGGCAGCGCCGTCAACCTCGCGGCGCGACGGGCAGCGATGGTTGGCGCGGAAATGACGGCTTTCAGCACGATGGTGTCTCGTTGCACGCGAGGACCTTAGCCTGAAGCGTGCACAAGTTGTTAGCGTCCGCGCATGACTCTTTTGGATCTCGGTCTTGTGTCGCGCTTGTTGGGTCGTGGACTCGCTCGGGGTGGCGACCTGTCGGAGGTCTACGTGCAAAAGCGCCGGACCATTGGCCTCGTGCTGCAAGACGGCGACATCAAAAGCGTCACCTGCAGCGACGAGTACGGCGTCGGCTTGCGCGTGATCAAAGGCCACAGCGTCGCTTACGCACACAGCGACGATCTCAGCGAGCACGCGCTGTTGAGCTGCGCCGACGCCGCTGCGTACGTCGCGGGTCAGTTGCATGGAGAGGTGCACGTGGTGGCAAAGCCGATGGCGCAACGTGTGCGCGCCCACCACGCCGACGCGCTACAGCGACCCGACGACGACATCGCGGCGCGGCGCGCATTGTTGTTGCGTGCGCACGTCGCAGCTAAGGGCGCCAGCACCTCAGTGCTGCGGGTGCTCGGTAGCTACGTCGACGTCGACGAGGACATCTTGATCGCAAACTCTGAAGGATTGCTGGTGACCGACGCGCGCGTGTTGTGTCGGATGTCCATCGAAGTGATTGCCGCCGACAGTGCGGGCGAGCGCAAGAGCGGCTCGGGGGGCGGCGGCTCGCGCGCGGGCATTTCACACTTCGATAGCGTGCAAACGCCGGAACAGATCGGGGCCGAGGCGGTACGCATGGCGGTCGCTCAGTTTGACGCGCGCCCGGCGCCCCTGGGTGAGCACGTCGTGGTGGTGGGACCGTCGTCGTCCGGCGTGCTGTTGCACGAGGCCGTCGGCCATGGGCTCGAGGCGGACTTCATCCGCAAAAAAACCTCGCTGTTTGCGGGTCGCCTCGGTGAGCAGGTGGCGAGCGCGCTTTGTACCGTCGTGGATGACGGCACCGTCGTCGGCAAACGCGGCAGCCTCAACGTCGACGACGAGGGCGAGCCGACCAAAAGAAACGTGCTCATCGAGCGCGGCGTGTTGCGCGGCTACCTCAACGACGCTGTCAACGCCGATGCGCTCGCGATGGACAAAAGCGGCAACGCGCGCCGGCAAAGCTTTCGCCACCCGCCGCTGCCGCGCATGACCAACACATTTTTGGCGTCGGGCATGGACGACCCGGACGACATCACGCGATCGGTCGCGCGCGGCGTGTACTGCAAGAGCTTCGGCGGTGGCCAGGTCGACATCTCAAGCGGCAGCTTCGTGTTTGAAGTGCGCGAGGGCTATTTGATCGAAGACGGCAAACTGACAGCACCGATCAAAGGCGCCACCCTCGTGGGCAGCGGCCCGGAGGTGCTCAAGCGCATCTCGCGCGTCGGCCACGACGGCGCCTTGGACGCTGGCAGCTACACGTGCGGAAAAGACGGCCAAAGCGTGCCGGTCTGCGTCGGCTTGCCCACCGTGCGCATCGATGGCATCACGATCGGGGCGCACGCATGACGACGCACACGACCACCGCCACGCTGACGGATCTGTGCGCCCAACTCGTGCAAGCGGCGCTGCACCTGGGTGCCAGCGCTGCTGATGCCGCGGCGCAATCGTCGTCGAGCTTGTCGGCCTCAGCTCGCCACGGGGCCGTCGAAGAGGTGACCAAAAACGCCTCGGTGGCGGCGGGGGTGCGTGTGCTTGTGGAGGGCCGCATCGGTCTCGCCACCGCAGCGGCAGCGCCGCAGGTGCGCGCGGACATCGACGCACTCGCGGCGCGCGCCGTCGCCGCTGCGCGCGTGTGCACGCCCGACGTCCACAACACGTTTGCGCAGGTCCGCGCGCGCACCGCGGGCGTCGACTTGGGCTTGTATGACCACGCCACAGCCACGGTGTCGCCGGGATGGGCCGTCGAGCAAGCCCTGTTGCTGGACCGCTTGTACCGTGAACACCAAGGCATCGACGGCGTCGCGCAAGCGCAGGCCGGCGTGCGCCGCGGCGAATTCGCGCTCGCCACCGCCGACGGCTTCGTTGGGTGCTACGCGTACAGCGCGGCGTCGTTAGCAGTGAGCGGCTATCTCGACGACGGCGACGTGAAACACACCGAAGGCTACAGCGATGCAGCTCGCAAGATTGGCGCGCTGTTGCCCGCACAACACGTCGCTGCCCGCGCCGCCATGCGCACGTTGGCACGCAAGGGCGCGCGCAAGCTCGCCTCCGCGAAGATGCCGGTGATCTTCGAGCCCGCCATCGCGCGCGGCTTTTTCGGCAGCGTGCTTGGGTGCTTGTGCGGCGACGCGATCGTGCGAGGCCAATCGTTTTTGCAGCAGCGCATGCACACGCCGATCATGGCGCCGGGCTTTACCGTGACCGACGACCCCACCATCGCGCTGGGCTGGGGATCGCGACCGTTTGACGGCGAGGGGTTGGTCTCGCAACCGCGCGTGGTGGTTGACGTCGAGGGTGCGCTGCAGGCGTTCTTTTTGGACACCATGACGGCGGCACAGCTGGGTCTGGCCGGCACCGCGCACGCGTCGCGCGCCGCCACAGGGTTGCCGTCGCCATCGCCGTCCAACATCGTCATCGCGGGCGGCACCGGCGACCTCGACAGCATCGTCAAACGGACCGCGCGCGGCTTGTTGGTGACGCGGTTGATGGGGCGCGCCATCGACCCGGTGACCGGCGACATCAGCCGCGGCGCACAGGGACTTTTGGTGGTTGACGGCGAAGTCGCGCATGCAGTCGGCGAGGTGACGATCGCGGGCAACGCGCTGAGCATGATGCAAGGCATCGACGCGCTCGGCGTCGACTACGACCTGCGCGGCGCCATCCGAGCGCCCACGATGCGTTTCGCGGAGCTGACGGTGTCTGGACGGTGATGCGCGCCAGCCGTCAGCTCGCGTCACCTCGTCACCTTCGCAACCTTCGCAACGCGGACATCGCCGAGACATCGCGGAGACAATGTCGAGCGGGTCGCCGTGCCGAATTACTTTGTTCACCTCCCAAGGTCGGTGAATTGTTCGATCGTCGCGTGCTCTGAGTTGCCATGCACGGGGCTGTTGAGCGATAGCTTGCGGTCATGACCCGAACACTCGTCACCCCTGCTTTGCCGTATGCCAACGGGGCCATCCATCTGGGCCATCTCGTGGAACACGTGCAGGTGTCGACGTACGTGCGCGCGCTGCGCATGGCAGGCGAAGAGGTGCTGTGCGTGTGCGGTGCGGACAGCCACGGCGCGCCCATCGAGATTGCTGCCATGAAAGCAGGCTTGACGCCGGAGGCGTTCGCCGCGCAATGGCAGGCCAAACATGCGAGCACGTTTGCGAAGTTTCACGTCGCGTTCGACGGCGGTTACGGCAGCACACACACCCCGCAAAACGCCGCCCACGCTGAGCGTATCTACCAAGCCCTCAAGGCTAAAGGCCACATCGCCAAACGCGAGGTCGAGCAGCTGCAAGACCCAAGCGACGGACGTTT
>JAYTVG010000717.1:0-1286 GCA_043744135.1 Deltaproteobacteria bacterium
GGCAGCGTGCAGGTCAAAACGCCGCCGAAGTCGACGCACACGAGCGTTACATCGAGGTCGTTGCATGCATCGCCCGCGACTTTGCCCGTGCACGGGTCGACCGCGACGCAGTCCAAGACGTTTGCCAACTGCACGCACTCGCCTTGCGCGCCGCCCGTCACGGTGTTGCAGTTGTCGCCGACGGTAGCGCCGTCGCATGCTCCTTGTGGCTCTGGCAGCGACGAGCCGTTTGGGCGCGCGAACACAAACGCGGTGCCGAGCGCGCCGGGCGACGGGATGTCGATCGCATACACGCCTGAGCCTTCGAAGCTGCCCACGTAGATGCGCGTGGGATCGTTGCTGCACGCGACGCCGTTTGCACCAGTCAAACCGATGGCGACGATACTGAACGCGCCGGTGTCGGGATCGATGCGGCGCACGCGGCCCGCATAGTTTTCCGCCACATACACGAAGCCGTCGGCGCACACGTCGAGCCCATTTGGGTACAGCAAGCCGCCGATGATGGGCACGACGTTACCGTCCGCCGACACCCGCACCACCGCGCCTCGGCCGACGTCGTTGATAACCGCGTCGCCGTTTGGCAGCAGCGCCATGCCCGCCGTCGAACCAAGGTTTGGCACCCACAGCTGCGTTTGACCGTCGATGGTGATGCGCACCAAGTTGCCGTTGTCGTCGACGCCGACGTAGTTGCCTTCAGCATCAAACGCGAAATCCTCAGACAGCGTGAAGCCTGGAAGTTCAAGCACGGTGACGGGTGCTGTGGGCAACGCCGTACAGTCAAACGCTTCTCCTTCGCCCTCACCCTCGCCTTCGCCCTCGCCCTCGCCCTCGCCTTCGCCTTCGCCCGCGTTGAGGCCGGGGTCGCGACCGGCGCAGCCTGCCAACAGCAAAATCGTGAAGGGGAAAAGCAGGGCGTGACGCGGGTGGTGTGGCTTCATGTGAAGGCGCAGTGTGCCACGGTGCCAGTTGAACGCCAGTGCGTCGCCGCAGAGGTGGCCGATGGACTGCGTCGCACGTTGGGCGAAACACCTCGGGCGCGGCCCTCGTGGCCCGTGTCGAGGACGCGAAGCGGGTTTCGTCGAAAAAGCCAAGGCGGTAGCGCGTCAAAATTGCTGAGCCGAAGCGCTAGCGCTGCGCCTGTCAGGCTGCGCTGACGATTGGGGTTGGTGACACGACGCACAGCGAACACCGTGGCGTTGACGGCGCGCACGTGAGCCTTCACACCGCCTGCATGTCGATCGATCCCATCAAACCGCGATGGCGTGGCGTGTTGCACCAATACGCGA
>JAYTVG010000718.1:0-4088 GCA_043744135.1 Deltaproteobacteria bacterium
GCCGCACACGAGCTGGATGTCGTACGTCTCGTTGGGGATGGCGTTGCTCTCGAAAAAGCCGCCCGCATGCACTTGCACCATGGAATCCAAAAATGCCGCGGTGCCGCCCAACCGCACGCTGAACGCGTCTTGCCAATCCTTGGGTTGCACGATGGGTTGCAGCTCGACGGGCTTTTGCGGCGACGGCAACAGCAGCTGCGTCTTGACGCCTTTGGTGGTGAGCGACACGTGGTCGTACACGGACCATTGCTCGTAGACAAAATCACCCTCGACGTCGAAGCCGAAAAACTTACGGCCGTCGTGCAGCACGTCGTCGATGCCGTATTTCAAGCCCGCGCGATAAAATGGCGGCAAGACAATTTCTGTCGTGGCGGTGGCGTTTTTGTCGACGGTGACCGCAACCAAGGGATCGCCTGCGGGCGGATCTAGGAATTCATCCTTGAGCTTTTGCCCAAAGCTCACGAGCTTGATCGGGCCCGTCGACTTCACAAAGCGCGGCAGTTGCACCGACGCACCAAACTCGAGGTCGCCGATGCCGAGCGGTTTAAGCGGGTTGGTCCACACGCCGAAGTTGCCCGACGGGATGAAGTGCTGCGTCGCGTCCACCTCGGCGATGATGTCGTAGCCGGGGTCTTCGTTGCCGTATTGATCCGCCGACAACGCGAGCTGCTGTTTCAGGCCCGACGACACGCCCTGCAAGCTCGCGCCAACCGCGATCCAGTTGTTGAAGCGGTAACCCAGGGCGATGCCGTAAAACACCTCGAGCAAGTCGCGGTCGATCAGCGAGTAGCGCGTCGGCGTGTCGGCGCCGAATTTGTAGTCGCCCGCGTTGGGGGCGGTCACGTACAGGCCGGCAGCGAAGCCGTCGATGCCCAAGCTGTCGCTGTTAAACGTCAGATACGCGCGCGGGATGGGCTGCGGGTTCGCTTGGTTTTCGGTGGCGGTCTTGCCGTCAAACTGCGAGGGCGTTTGAAACTCGCCAAGGGAGTTTGGCTCCGCGGGGAACTGTTGCGTATCGGGCCCGTTTGGGTCGTAGTCGCCGCGCGGTTGGTCGACGACAAACTTTTGTTTGCCGTAGCTGCGGCTGACTTTGTTCAGCGGCGCGCAACCGTTGGCTTTGCCGCCGCAGTCGCGCGTGAAGCTCGAGTGCAAAAAAATCAAGTTCGCGTCGAGGTTCAACTGCACGCCGGTCGCGAGCGTGATGGCGGCAGGGTTCAGCCACAGCGCCGACGGGTCTTCAGGGTTGACGATGGTGGCGCCGCCCCGCGCCAGCGACTTGGCGCCGAATTCAGCGACGTAATAGGCCGCGGCATGCGTCGTCGATGCCCCGCACGCGACCGCACCGCACACCGCAACAACAACACAACGAAAGCCATGGCACTTCAGCATGCGCGGCACCCTTTAGTAACCCGAGGCGCCGTGCAATCCCTCGCGAGCATGATGATCGACGCCTCTGCGACCGTGGCTTTGGTGACCTTGCGCGCGCGTGCGCTGGCGGCGGTGCGGGCGTTTTTTGCCGCGCGCGATGTTGTCGAGGTCGACACCGCGCTGTTGGTGTCGCACCCCGGTTTAGAACCGCATATCGATCCGCTCGCGGTGTCGGTGCGCGCCTCGCTGGAGCCGCACTGCGCGCCGACGTTGCGTTGGCTCACCACCTCGCCCGAACTCGCGCTCAAAAAGCTCGTGGCCCAAGGCCTGCCGCGCGTGTTTCAGCTCGGCAAGGTGTTTCGCGACGGTGAAGTGAGCGCGCGCCACGCGTTCGAATTCACCATGTGCGAATGGTATTGCGCGCACAGCAGCCTCGACGCGATGGCCGCGCAGACCGCCGAATTGATGCGCGCGATGACGGATGCCGTTGGCAACCGCAGCGCTATCGATGTGCACGCCCCCTTTGCCACCGCCACCTGCAACGCGCTGTTTCAGCAGCACGCGCAAGTCGACCTGCACTCAGCGCTCGCGCGCATCGCCGCCGGCGATGAGGGTGCTCTCACAACTGCCGTGCGCGCGGCCGGCCACGCGCTGCCCGCGCACGCGCGCTTTGACGACGCGTTTTTTCACGTCATGGTCACGTGCGTGGAGCCGCACATCGGCCGCGAGGTGCCGATGGTGGTCACGCAGTGGCCCGCGCAGATGGCGGTGTTGGCGAAGCGCTGCGCGCACGATGGCTTGCTCGCTGAGCGCTTTGAGATCTACGCGGGCGGCTTAGAGTTGTGTAACGCGTTTGATGAGCTGACCGACGCGGTCGAACAACGCGCGCGTTTTTTGCAAGACAACCGCACCCGCGCGCAGCTCGGCAAACCCCAACTCCCCCTCGACGAGGTGTTGTTGCAGCTGTTGCCGCGCATGCCTCAGACATCCGGCAACGCGCTGGGCTTTGACCGGGTGTTGATGTTGCTCACCGGTGCGCCGACGCTGCGTGCGATCGCGTGGGGCGGATGACAGTGGTCCCCTGGACCGTCGCCGCTAGCGCGTGGATCCGCGACGCAACGGTCGCGCCAGCGCCAAGCGCAACCGCGTGATCACCGTCGGCACGTCGCTGCCGCCCTCGATCTCCCGATGCCGTGCCAAGCGCTGCAGCGGTGCTGTCGCGCGCGTCCGATCGCATGCGTTGCGGCGCAACAGCGCGTCGTGGCGGGCGCGCGTCAACACCCGTTGGGCCGGCGCCTCACTGCCGACGTCGACAAAAAACGCGATGCTCGCGGCGTCGCCGAGTTGGCGCAAGCCGTCTTGGCCCGCAAGCACGACGCCTCGGTAGCGCGCGCAGGCGCGTGCGACGAGCGCGCCAACAGCGTCACGCACGTCGCGGTGGCGCGCCCACAACGCCACATCCTTGTCGACCGCCAACACCCGAAGTGCCGCACAAAGCTGCACGCCGTCGACGCACACGGTGCCGTCGGCAGCCAGCTCGATGCGGGCGCGCCGCAACCAGCGCACCACCTTTGCTACATCGGCGGTTTGGTGCGGACGCAGCTTATCCGCGAGCGCCTTGAGCGTCAGCGCGCGGTACACCGCACCGCTGTTGATGTGGGCGACGGCGAGCATGGTGGCGAGCGCCGACGCCACGACGCTTTTGCCGGTCCCCCCGCCGCCGTCGACGACAACTGTGCCCAAAAACGGTTCGGCGCCGTCCACCGGCACGGCGGTGCGCAGCGTGACGTCGCGACCGAGCACCGCGCACAAGCGTGCCCGCGCTACGGCGCTACGGCGCGCAACCGATGCGGCATCGCTGGCCAGGTTGCGCTGCAACAGTGCCGCGATCTGCTGCGCGCCAAACACTGCCGCGGCGATCGCTCCGAGCGGACGCAACGCGCGATAGCGCGCGATCCCCACAACGTCGCCGCTAGCGCGCGCGTAGCTGTCGACGAAGATCGCTTCCTGCTGCGCGCTCAACGGAGAGAAGAACACCAAGCGCATAAGGTCGAGTGCGGCGTCACCCAAGCCCGCGTACTCGAAGTCGATCAAGCGCGCGACACCGTCGTGCACCAGCACGTTGTGGGGGCGCAAATCACCGTGGCACACCACCTGCGTCACATCCGCCTCGGCCCATCGCCACCGCCGCTGCACCGTGCGTATCGCTTGAGCCAGCACGCGCCGTAGGTCGCGCGCCGTGCTGGCATCGACGACGTCCGCAGCCGCAGCGGTGTCAAGCGCAGCTCGCAGCGCCGCACACAACGCATTTAAGGTTCCTCCCCCGGGCAACTGCGGTCCGCGCACGGGCACAATACGGTGCAAGCGTGAGGTGGCGCGCGCGATGAGCGTCACGGTGTCGTCGTCGAGCGCGCTTGGTGCAGCACCGCGCAGCCCTTCAACCACAAGCACACCGCCAAACGGCGCATCACAGTTCAAGCAGCCGAGGTAGTCGCCACGTCGCGCGCAGCCATCGACGATCGCGCGCATTGACGTGTGTGCGCGCAAGCGAGGTGCGGCGCGAGCTGCGGCGCGGTGCGCCCAAACCTCGCGCGCAGCGTCGTCACGAGCATCCATGCGCAACTTCACAAACAGTTGCCCATCACCGGTCATCAGCCGGGCCACGGCATTTTGCCCACCCACACTCGGCGGCAGCAGCGTGATGCGCGCGTCACGCCACG
>JAYTVG010000719.1:0-1285 GCA_043744135.1 Deltaproteobacteria bacterium
TTCATCTCCCAAGGTCGATGAATTCAATTGCGATGAAATGATCGACCCGCCTCCCTCCGCTGGCCACACGCACCCGCTACCCTCGCACGCCGTGGGCGCGCCGTCGGACAGCGATCCGTGCGCACCTAAACGCCACACCACGCAGGCGCCGGCGAGCGGCCCGAAAAAGCGCAAGGCAAAGCGCAAGGCGAAGCGTGACAAAAAGCAGGCACGTCAAAGCGCGGCCCGCAAAAAGACCAAGCGCGCCCGCGTCAAACCGCACGTCGGACCCGTGCAACTGGGCCTGTCGCTGCAGATGCCCCTGGCGCTCGTCGGCGTGCAGCATCGTGCACCAGCCGATCCCGCTGCCAGCACCGACGATGACGCTGCGGGCGTCGCCCGTTTGAGCGCGCACGACGACGACCAAACGTCGTTGTTTTAGTCATCGTCACCGTTGTTTGAGGCACCGTTGATTTGAGCGCGAGCGTGTTGCGGCCGCTGCGCGTTGGCCGGTGCTCGCGTCGCGCCGGGCTTGTGGTAGCATCACGTCGTGGTGCGCTCTTGGTTTGCTAAACGGGGTCTTGCCGTGTGCTGCGTGGCGCTGTGCTGCGGCGCTGACGGCGCGTCGTGCTTTGGCGCCAGCGCGAACGACATCGCCGAGGAAAAAAAGGCCTGCGCCGCACACTGCGCGGTCGAGGTTGAATGCGGCTTGCGCAGCGAAGCGGACTGCCTCGCTGCGGTCTGCGATGATGCCGGATTTGTCGTCGTCAGCGGGACCAACATCAGCGGCGATGACGGCGTGGACTTGCAGACTGCACCCGTCACCGACTGCATGAAAAGCGCTGCCGATTGCGCGCAGGCCGTGCTGTGCACGTGTCCCGACAGCTGCGAGCGCACCGCGGTCTGCCTTGGTAGCGACGACGCCGAATGCGAAAACACCTGCGGCGCGCTGGTCGAGCAAGCGCCTGGCGACACATACCTGGAGAATCGATGCAAACTCGAAAGCACGTGCGACGACCTTCCCACGTGCGGCGGGGTGTAGCGCTCAGCGCTTGCTTGGCGCTGGCAATCGTGACGCCTGCCCTCGCTACCGACAGCCGCGACGACGACGCGCGACCGTCGTTTTTGGTGACGGAGATTGTGGTCGAGCCGGGGATCCCCGTCGACAAAGACGCCGCACGCGACGCGTTGTCTAACCGCTTTGGGCGCTTTCGCGATCGCTTGGACGTGCGCAGTTTGTCGGAGCTCAAGACCACCCTCGACCACGCAGCGCTTGCGCAGATGATCGGCTCTGACGCTCCTGACG
>JAYTVG010000720.1:0-1284 GCA_043744135.1 Deltaproteobacteria bacterium
TAACGGCGACAGCGTGCCGTGCAGCACGTGGTAGCGACCTCGCACTTCGCTGGTGGATTCGACCGCGGCCTGATCGCCAATGGTGGCGACCACCACCAACGTCGCGTCGTCGCGGCGGCTATCCGCGCACACGGCGCAAGCGTCATCCGTCGTCGTGAGCATGCAACAGCGTGGACATTCGTGCACGCGTTGTGCGACGTCGACGAGGGCGGTCGCGATTGCGCGCATCAGCTCTCGATCCTGACGGAGCAAATGGTGCACTAGGCGCGTCGCAGTGCGCTCGCCGATGCCGGGCAGGCGTGACAGTTGCGAAACCAGCGTGCGCATCGGATCGACAATCATCGCATCACCTCGATCGTGCGCGGGCGGGCGCAGCTACATTCCCTGCAACTCACCCATGCTCTGCGCCAACTGCTGCGCGTGCGTGGCGCGCGCCTCTTCCGCTTTCGCGACGGCTGCTGTGAGCGCCGCTTTGACGAGGTCCTCCACCATCGTGACGTCGCCGTCGGCAAACGAGGCGCGCTCGATTTTGACGCTTTGCACTTCGAACATGCCGTTGAGCACGATGCGCACCATGCCGCCGCCCGCCGAACCCTCGACGTGGTTGCGTTTGAGTTCGACGGTCGCCCGGTCTTGAATCTCGCGCGCTTGCTGCATCATCTGCTGAAGTTTTTGTGGATCAAACATCGGGTGCCCTTTTGGTTGGTGTCGCTGCTTGGCGTCGTTCGCGCAAGTCCTGTTCATCGGCGACTCAAGCCAAGCCCGCGAACCTGCGACGCGGCGTTTGGTTGAAAAGACCGTGCACGCGAGCTGTCAAAGCCGCCCTGGCGAGGTACTTGGTTGCTGACGGCGGCGATGCGTGTGCCGCAGGAGAGGGTCGTGACTGACGCAGCCATCAAAGAGACACGTGCCCAGCGCCACGAACGCCTCGCTGATCGCGTGCGCACGCTACCGACGGACCCCGGCTGTTACCTCATGAAGGACAAGGCTGGCGTCATCTTTTACGTCGGCAAGGCCAGCAGCCTGCGCGCGCGGGTTCGCTCGTATTTTGGCGGCAGCGACGCGCGACAATTCGTCGGGTGGCTGGACGATATCTTGTTTGACCTCGACGTCATGGTGGTGCGCAACGAAAAGGAAGCGCTGCTGCTTGAGCGCACCCTCGTGCGTCAACATCAACCTCGCTTTAACGTCAAACTGCGCGACGACAAGAACTTCATTCATCTCAGGCTCGACACGCGCCCCGTCGACGCTGACGCAGCGCTGCGCAAGCGTTTCGTTCGCGTC
>JAYTVG010000721.1:0-1280 GCA_043744135.1 Deltaproteobacteria bacterium
GCACAAACACCTCGCCGCGCTTGGCGTCCGTCACACACAACCCATCACCTTGTGCCTCGACGCTTCCCGCCAGCGCCAACAACGACGGCACGCCGACGACGTCGACTGCGAGGCCCGCTGCTAGCCCCTGCGCAAACGCGATACCGGTGCGCACGCCGATAAACGAGCCTGGGCCGCGGCCGACAGCTATCGCTTGCACGTCGCTGAGCGCCATTGATGCTGTGGTCAGCGCGCGGTCGAGGGCATCGACGAGACCCTCGGCGTGCCGCTTGGTTTCGCCAACAAACTCTTGCGCCAACAGCACGTCGCCGCGAGCGAGCGCTACCACCGCCCGCGGCGACGACGCATCGATCAAAAGTGTGAGTGCGTTGGTCACGCAGTCTTTTTCTTTTTCGATTGCGGGCGCGAGCGATCAAACATGTCTTGCGCATGTTTGCGCGTCGCATCGGTGATGGTCTTGCCGCCGAGCATGCGCGCCAGCTCCTGCACGCGCGCGTCGGTTGATAAGGTGCGCACCTTGGACACCGAGCGCGCTTCGCCCGCGACCCGCTCGATCGACTTCTCAACGACGACGTGGTGGTCGGCCCGCGCGGCGATCTGCGCCAAATGCGAGATGCACAACACCTGCCGGCCGCGCGCGATAGCGCTGAGCTTTTCGCCGATGGCGTCCGCCACCGCGCCGCCGACCCCCGCGTCGATTTCGTCAAAGATGCTGACGGGGACGGGGTCATTTTCAAGCAGCACGCGTTTGACCGCGAGCAACACACGCGACAACTCACCACCCGACGCCACTTTTTGAATCGGGCGCGGCTCGTCGCCCGCGTTTGCGGCCATCAACAGCTCGACGCGATCGGCGCCGGTGCCGTGCAGCGCAGCGTCGCGGGTGGCGTGCTTGACTGAACTGACATTTGCCGGGAGCGCGTCGAGTTTCACCTCGATGCGGGTGCCGGGCATACCGAGGTCCGCGAGCTCTCGTTCCACCGCAGCGGTGAATTTGCGCGCGCTTGCCTTGCGCTTGGCACTCAAACTGTCAGCGATCGTGGAGGCGGCTTGCTGCGCGTTCACCAGCGTATCCGTGAGCTCAACGATGCGCGCCGAGGCACCCTCGATGGCGTCGAATTCCGTCTGCAACTGCGCGCGCGTCGCGAGCACACCCGCGAGATCGCCGCCGTGTTTGCGCGCCAGCTTGTTCATCGCGTCTAAGCGGTCAGCGACCAATGACAGGCGCTGGGGATCGTCGTGTTGCCCGCTTGAGCGTTTCAGCGTGCGGTTGACGTCGT
>JAYTVG010000722.1:0-4069 GCA_043744135.1 Deltaproteobacteria bacterium
GCACGGGTGGTGCCGCCCACCAAGATGCCATTCGTGGCCACCACGATGCCGGAGGCAAACGTGTCGGCTGCCAGATACACACCGGCCGTGACGCTTGAAAGCGCGCCGTTAAACATCAACACCGCACCTGACGCCGGTCCAGGGAAATCGCCAGCGACGTCGGCGAGCGCGCCATTGGCGACTGCGGTCGCAACCACGTTTACCCCCGACGCTGCCACCGCCAGCACGGGTGCGCCGAACTCAGAGCCCGTCACCAACGTGGCAGCATCGACGCTATTGAGATTTTGCGCGAGGAGCGCGACGAAACCTGCCCCGCCCGACGTTGGTGGCACGGACATGGCACCGCCACTGACGCCTGGAAAGCTGGCGGGCCCCGAGCTGCGGCCACCGACCACGACCGAGCCGCCGAATGAAATGATGCTCGCGGGGTAGTCGTCGCCGACCCCGCCCAAAAACGTCGCGACGCCCGCGACCAAGTCATTGGTCAGTCGCATGACGACCACGTCGGTCGCGCCGCCGCTGACGGGTTGCGCGGCTGCGGTGGTGCCCGCGAATGCTGTGCCGGTCGTGCTGAGCGCGACCAAGATCTGGTCGCGGTTGACGTCAAAGGCCAGTGCGCGCGCCTCATCGACCGCGTCACCGCCCGCAGTCGATGCGAGGTAGGTGGCCGCGACCAGGGTATCGAGCGACGCCGTCAAAACCGCGACAAACCCGTCAGCGTTGTCGGGTCCGACATAGGTCGTGGCGTCGGTGATGGGGAAGTCCGCTGACGTCGTGCTGCCGCAGACGTAGACGTCGCCGGTGACGGGGTTTACGCCGAGGCAGCCGGCGCGGTCGGTGCCGGTGCCGCCAAGATACGTCGCGCCCAAAAACGTCGTCAGCGCGGCGTTGAGGCGGACCACAACGACGTCGGCGTCGCCGGCGCGTGCAGGTTGTGCACCGTCTTGCGCGGCGGGAAAGTCGTCGGACGTGGTGGCGGCGACGAGATACACGTCACCGGTGAGCGGCGACACCGCCAACAGCTGCGCAGACTCCACGAGCGTGTCAAACGGCAGCTCGTCGCGGGCCCCGCCTGCGAAGGTAGACTGCACGGGGGCAGCAGCAACGGAGAGGGCGACCAGGATGGGGGACAACGCAACCATAACGCACCACCTAAGTTCCGATGCGCACCGCGAGCCGATACGCATGGGTTGTTTGCCGGGGGCATCAAGCCACCCGCGCGATCGCCGGACGGTCGCCGAGGCGGGGTGACGCTGTCAATGGCATCCGTGAGGACGACAAGAAATTGCGCAGCAGCGAGCGGGTCCAGGCACGATCAGCGACCGAACGCGCGCAGCATCGTTCGAACGGCGTGGCCGCGGTGGGAGATCGCTTGTTTATCGTGTGGGCTGAGTTGCGCCATGCTTTGGCCGGCGGCGTCGCGCGGAAAAAACAGCGGGTCATAGCCAAATCCACCACCACCACTTGCGGCGCGCGCGATGGTACCCGCGACCGTTCCCACGGCGTCCACGCGCGCGCAGGTGTCAACTACAGCAGCGTGCACGTGCGCGACGAAGTGCGCGCCACGCATCGCGTCCGGCACCGCAGCCAACATCAACAACAACAGCGCATTGTTCGCGGCATCGCCGCCGCCGACGCCGCGGTCGCTCGCGAAGCGGGCTGAGCGAACGCCGGGTTTGCCATCAAGCGCGTCGACGCACAGCCCCGAGTCGTCGGCGAGCACGGCGAATAGGCCGGCCTGCTGTGCAGGTGACAGCGCCGCGAGCACGGCGTCGACTTTTTTGCGGGCGTTGTCAGCGAATGTGGCGCCGTCTTCAGTGATGACGAGCTCGCTGAGCCCCACGTCAGCGAGCGTTCGCACTTCAAACGCGCCGCGGCACAGCGTGTCTAGCTCGGCGCGTTTTTTGGCGTTTTGCGTCGCCAACAACAACACCGCCACCGCTCACGACCACACGGCGCCGAGCGCGTCGCGCTGCAGTTGGCACAGCTGCAAGATGCCCGAGATGCCCTGATCGACGATCGCGACCAGCTCGTCGCGCTGCATCGGCTGACCTTCCGCGGTGCCTTGGATCTCAACCAGCGTGCCATCGCTGCGCGCCACCAAGTTCAAGTCGGTCTCCGCCTTGCTGTCTTCGGGGTAGTTGAGGTCGGTCAAGATCTCACCACCTAAGATGCCCAGCGACACCGCCGCGACCTGCGCCGTGACGACGTCGCGTAGCTTTTTGCCTTTCATGTTGAGCTTGCGTTGTTGCGCGTGGGCGACGCACAGCGCGAGCGCCACGAAGCCGCCCGTGATGGACGCCGTGCGCGTGCCACCGTCGGCTTGCAACACATCGCAGTCGACGTTGATGGTGCGCGCGCCCATCATGTCCATGTTGACGACGTTGCGCAAAGCGCGCCCCACGAGGCGCTGGATTTCAACCGAGCGCGCATCCGCTTTGCCACGCGAAATCTCGCGCTGTTTGCGATCGTGCGTCGCTGCGGGCAGCATCGAATACTCCGCGGTCACCCAGCCGCCGCCGCTGTTCATGCGGTGCGGGGGCACCCGCTCTTCCGTGGTGGCGACGCACAACACGCGCGTTTGCCCGAAGCTCACGAGCACGCTGCCGGGGTGGTGGGCGATGAAGCCGGTCTCAAAGCGAATCGGGCGAAGCTGCGCTTGGGTACGGCCGTCGACGCGGGGCATAAGGAACCTCGCGGTTGCAAGAACACTCAAGTGCTAAAGCCGCAACCCCCTGCGCACCGAGCTGCATCGAGGGATCTCGCGCGGCTGCAGTGCCGAAAGTGCGCAGCAAGCATTGCGACGTGGCGGTGTGCCGCTGAAAAAAGACGAAGGCCCTTCTGACCAACACGGGGGAACGCGGTCAGAAGGACCTTCCACGGCCACTGCTCAAGACTTGGGGGGAAGTCTGTAAGCAGCCATTGCCGTGCATGATCTCTGATACACCTTCCGTGCCAGTGCCGATCGCCGTTTGCGTCGTCCTCAAGCATCGTTTGCGGTAAATTTACCGCGCACCACCCCTGCTTTGCGGCTCCGTCGCACTCGCTCTATGGGCTTTTAACCGCGCTCGGGTCTTTTTACCGCGCAGTCGCGTCAACCGCTAAAACGACGCCTTGGCGCCGACCGCTGGAATGATCGGCAAGCCGTAGCGGGGTGCGGATTGGGAGTAGTCGAAGTTCAAATAGGCGCCCTCCACTGGGCGGCCAAACACCGCGGTGTTGAGGTTTGACAGGTCGGCGTACAGGTCGAGCGTGAACCAATCAAACGCGGTGCTCCAGTCCACGCGCACGTCGACGGCTTGAAACAATGGCAATCGGCTGTTGGCGCGCGCGCCGCGGACAAGCTCGTAGCGGCCGGTGTCGGCGTCAAACAATGCGCCCGCGACGGCGTCTTGTGGCATGCCGCTGGCGATGCGGTAGCGCGCGCCGACACGAAAGCCCCACCACAGATGCACCTGCCCGACGACGCCCAACAAGTGTGTGGTGTCAAACGCTGACACGTACGGGTAGCGCACGCCGAGCACCGAGTTGCCGTCGCGCCGTTCGTTGCGCACCAGCGCGTACGACACCCACGCGTAATAGCGGTTGGGGACACCCGCGCGTGCCAGCATCTCGATGCCACTCGACTGGCCGGAGCCATCGCCCGTCACCGCCGGCGCGCCCGGCCGCAGTGGCACCGGGAACGTCGGGCTTTTTTGCGTGAGACCGTCGCGCCACACGGTGAACACGGTGGCGGACAGCGTGACAGTCTGCGCGATGTCTTGCTCAAATGCGCTTTGGACTTGCAGCGCCTGTTGTGGCGGTAACTGTGTGCCCGCGCGCGTGGCCGCCGCTATCTCGTCAGCGTCGGGTGGGCGGCTAAACGCGCCGGCGCCCACCTTCAGCGTGGTGCCCCACGCGCCGGGCGTCACGTCCCATGCCGCAGCCGCGCGCGGCTCAACGAAGCCGTGCGTCGCGCCGTCTAAGACGTAGCCCTCAACGCGCAAGCCGGGCGTCAGCGTGACGTGCGCGAGCGGCTCAAGCGTGCCTTCGATGTACGCCGCGCCGGTCGCGCGCCACGTCTGTTCGC
>JAYTVG010000723.1:0-1277 GCA_043744135.1 Deltaproteobacteria bacterium
GGCAGCGATGTGTCCAAGCGTGCAGCGTTGATCCCCAACCGCTGCAGCGCGTCGATCTGATCTTTCATGAGTGCGATCAGGGGCGACACCACCAGCGTCAACCCTGGCCACAACAACGCAGGCAATTGGTAGCACAGCGACTTTCCAGCGCCGGTTGGAAACACCGCCAACGCTCGCCCATGCTGCACCAACGCGTCGATGACCTCGCGCTGCCCGGCGCGGAATTCTTTGAGCTTGAAGCGGTCGTGCAACAACGTGTCGATCGTCGTCATGCGTCGGCGTTGTCACACGCGCGCCATCAAGTCCAGCCGCCGAGCGCCTCATACAAGCCGGGACCATCCAAAAATGCCACCGCGACATCGGCGAAGTCGAGGTGATCGCCCGTCACCAAGCGCTCGCGCACACCCTTTTTGAGCTTGCGGCCGTTGAGGCGGGTGCCGTTGGCCGAGCCGTTGTCGACGACGGCGAAGTCGACGCTGTCGGCGCCAGGTGTGGCGACGGCGAACACGCGTGCGTGACGTGCCGAGATGCTCTTTTCATGGATGCGCACGTCGCAGCGCACGTCGCGGCCAACGCTGATCTCTGCTTGCAGCGGCAGCACATGCACAGTGGTGTGACCCCGCGCCTTGGGCAACGTCAACGCAAACACCGGCCCGGTCTGCGTGCTGGCGTCGAGGTTGACGGCGGGGGCCCTGTGCGTGCCGACCGGTTTTTGCTCCGCGAACACCTCCGCACCGTCAGGTGCAGGGGCAGGCGGCGCGCGAAATGCCCACGGCGCAGGCTCATCTTTGCCGCCGCGCTCGTCCAAACGCACGAACACTCCCGCACCGTTTAGGTCCGCGGCGAACGCCGCGCCGTCCATCAGCTCGTAACGCGTCATGAAACGCTCGAGCGGTTCACTGCGCGCAGCCATCGATCACAAGCCGGAGACGATGAGGTAGTCGCTGTCGGTGGGGCGCAGCACGACCTGGTTGACGTCGGAAACCGTGATCCACTTGTCGCCGGCGGGCAGCGAGACCAAAGCGCGCGCGTTGTAGTGGTACGAGACCTTGTACAGGCGTTTGGCCTCGTCCTCATTGCCCTTGGGCGGGATGATCTGCTGCACCAAAATGTCGAGGTGGATCTCCTTGGACTTGGCGAAATCGGTCACCAAGCGATCTTTGAGCTGCGACAAGCTGTAGTCGTCGGTGGTGGCGACGGTGCCGCCGTCTTCGAAATATTCGGGCGCACACAACGCCACCACCGCGTCGGGGTTTTTTTGCACCACGGCGTCGCGG
>JAYTVG010000724.1:0-1277 GCA_043744135.1 Deltaproteobacteria bacterium
GGCGCTGTTGAGCAGCACCTTGGCGGCGGGGGCTTGTTGCGCAGCGATTGCGAGCTGCGCGCGCGCCACAAACGCCTGCGCGCTTTGCGCGGGAGCGGCAGATTGGGCAACCTTGCCCTCGCTGACGTCGGTCAAAAGTGCCGCGCCAGCCTCGGCGGTGGCGACGTCGTTGATGAGCAGGCGGGCCTTGTTCAGCGTGGCGCGTGGATGGCCGGGGCTGAGTGCCAACACTTGGTCAAACAACGGCAACGCGTCTTTGGGTGCTGGGCCTTGGGCCATTTGTTGCGCGCGCAACACGAGCGCGAGCGCGTTTGTGGCGTTCGCTGTATGCGCCTCGTCGAAGCTGGCGGTGGCAGCAGCGGCGTCCCCTTTGCCGGCCAGCCCGAGCCCGGTGAACGTGAGCACTTCACTGCGCGCTATCGCGTCGAGGCCACGGGCGGGGTCCTTAAACGGCGCGAGTGTGGCCAGTCCCTTGTCCCATTGCCGCTGGGAAAACGCCAAGGTGGCGTCGCCGAGCGCTTTGGTGACGTCGTCGCCCGGCACCAACGGCAACGCTCCTTGCAGCTGCGGCACGAAGCTCGCCAGCTCCTCGACCGTGATCAAGTAGCTCAAAAACCGCACCAGCTGCGCGGCTGCGACCTTGCCGGCCTCTGGGAAGGGCGACGTCGCCTTGAGCGCGTCAACGGCGCGCGCTGCTTGGTCGGCGCCTTGGCGATAGCTCAGGTACGTGTCGGGGCGCAGCAGGTCGGCGTACTGCGCCTGCACGGCGGGTGGCGCGGGTGGCAGCGCGTCAACAACGGCAGCGGGCGGTTTGAGCACCACGTCAACCGGCGGCGCTTGGGGCATCAGCAGCTTGCTGCCGAAGTAGCCGTAGTCGGTCACAAAGTTCATGCCCACACCGATGCCGACCAACGCGACCGCGACCGCGGCGGCGGCGATGAGCGGAGCCTTGCTGCGCGCCGTCGCGGGAGAAGCGTCCACGGCAGCAGCAGCCGCAGCCGGATTCGCAAACGGGTCTGGTGCGGTTTGCGCGGTGTGTTGCAGGTTGCCGCTGGCGCCGCGTTTTTTAGGGGTCGGCAGGTTTTCGTTGCCGGGGGTGTGCGGCACCGGCAGATCGTCCATGCCGCTGCCTTTGAGCATCGGCAGATCTTCGAGACCGGACAGCGCATTTGCCATGGCACTTTGGATGGTGCTGGCGAACGCGTTGATTTGCGCCAGCGGTCGCCACGTCACGCCGTCGGTGCTCGCCTCCTCGCTGCCGAGCAACTCGCCGCGCT
>JAYTVG010000725.1:0-1277 GCA_043744135.1 Deltaproteobacteria bacterium
TCTTCGACGTCGCGTGGAACGATGTGCCGGCCGGCGCACGGCTGCACGGCGTGGAGCTGATGAGCCAAGACACGCAAGCGGCGCGCACAGTGCACCGGCTTGCCGGCGCGGCGATCTTTGGCGGCAAGCTGTTTGATGAGCGTGTGCAGTGGCACCTGCACGCCGAGGCGGGGATCTTACAGCCCGACGTGCTCAGCTCCGTGGAGGTGCGCTACCGCTTGCCGTTGTTGAATCTGTACGTCGGTGGGCGCGCCGACGGATTTTTTGGCCTCGCCGGGAGTCCTGGCTGGATGCGACAAGAGGCCAACTTGTTGGGTGTGTTCGTGGGTGAAGGGGTTTGACGTCGGTGTGTCGGCCCCGCGCTCGCATCGGTGCTGTCGTCGTCAACAACCGTGCGGGTGACCTTGTCTGCGGCGCCGAAGCATGCGAAGCAAGAGCATATGCACATCGTCGACGAGATCTTAGCGCGCTGCGCCAGCCCTCGCACCGGCCGTGCGCCGGTGGTGGTGTTCGACCTCGACGGAACGCTGTTCGATAACGCGCCGCGCACGTGGCAGATCTTGGTCGATTTCGCGGAGCAACACGGCGACGCGAAGCTGCGCGTGGCGCTTGATGCGTTGCCCCGCCACGGCCTGCCGTATCTGCTTAAAGACACACTCGCCCTGTGCGGGATCGACGACGACGCGTTTGTGAAGCGGGCGCGCGACTTTTGGTTCGCGCGTTTTTTCACCGACGCGTTTCAGCGCTTCGACGAGCCGGTGCCGGGCGCCGTGCGCTTCGCGCAAGCGTGTTTCGACGCAGGAGCAACCCTCGTGTATCTAAGCGGCCGCGACGCCCCAAAGATGCTGGTGGGGTGCGTGGAGAGTCTGCGTCGCCACGCATTTCCAGTTGGCGTCCCGCGCACCGCCGTCGTGCTCAAGCGTGCATTTGAGGACGACGACCTGGAGTTTAAGCGCAGCGCGTTGTCGTTTATGGACCAGCTTGGCGACGTGGTGGCAACGTTTGATAACGAGCCCGCCAACTGCAACTTGTTTCAACAGCATTGGCCGGGGGGCGCGCACGTGTTTGTGCACACCACGCACGCGCCCGATCCGCCGCAGCTGCACGCGGCGGTCCTGCGTGTCACCGATCTCCATCTCGAGGCTGCTCGCCAGGCGGACGCTGGCGCTGCTTTGACAACGAAGGCGGGTGGGCGATGAGTGAGGCCTTCAACCACAGCGCGGCATTTCGCATGCGCCGCTTCATGAATTGGTTTCCCCTCGGGGTCGCGTACGCGT
>JAYTVG010000726.1:0-4062 GCA_043744135.1 Deltaproteobacteria bacterium
CCTCGACTCCGACTGCGACGGTCTCACCGACGCAGAAGAGTTTTCGACGGTGTACGCGGGCGGCGCGCGCACCAGCCCCGGCGACTACGACAGCGACAACGACGGTATCGCTGATGGCGTCGAGGCCGGCCGCAACGCGGTCATCGACGCCGAGTGCCCGGGGACCTGGACAGACCTCGACCCCACGACGACGTCGAGCCCGGTATCGGTCGACTCCGATGGCGATTGCATCCCCGATGGAGTGGAAGACGCCAACCACAACGGCCGCCAAGACGCAGGGGAATCGAGCCCGTCACTCATCGACTCTGACGGTGACGGCCTGCTTGACGGCGTCGAAGACCCCACTTGTAACGGCGACAGCCCGGGCGAAACCGACGCCGGTAACGCCGACACCGACGGCGACGGCATTCACGATGGCGTGGAAATCGCCGACGGCCTCGATCCGCTCAACGCCGACTCCGACGGTGACGGCATCCCAGATGGCGTCGACCCGGACCCGCGCGTGCCCAACGCCGACAGCGACGGCGACGGCCTCGCCGACACGATCGATCCCACGCCCAACGACCCCGACAGCGACGACGACGGCCTGTGCGACGGCCCCAGCAGCGTCGTCGGCGTGTGCGTCGTCGGCGAAGATCTCAACGGCAACGGCCAAATCGACGGCACCGAAAGCGACCCTAACCGCGCCGATACCGACTGCGACGGTGCCAGCGACAGCGCCGAACGCACTGCGGGCTCAAACCCACGCCTCAGTGACAGCGACGGCGACGGCCTCACCGACGGCTTGGAACTTGGCGCCACCAGCCCCGTCGCGGGATGCGGCGCGCTCGCGCAGCCCGACGGCGATCCTGCGACCCACACCTCCCCCACGACCAGCGACAGCGACGGCGACGGCATGAGCGACGGTTTAGAAGATCGCGATCACGACGGCGTGGTCGACGCGGCCAACGCTAACGGCGTGCAAGACACCGACCCAAACGCTGCCGATACCGATGGCGACGGCCGCTGCGACGGCGCCATCGCCGCCAACGGCTGTGCTGCGGGCGAGGATCTCAACAAAAACGGCAGGCTCGACGCTGGCGAAACCGATCCGCGCGTCGCCGACGACGGCGCTGACAGCGACGGCGACGGTTTGACCAACGCGCAAGAAGCGCAGCTCGGCACCGACCCAAACGATGCCGACACCGACAACGACGGCCGCAGCGACGGCCAAGAGGCGCTCACTGACGGTACCGATGCACTCAGCGCGGACAGCGATTGCGACGGTTTGTCCGACGCTGCCGAGCTGACAGCAGGCACACAAGCCGACAACCCAGACACCGACGGTGACGGCATCAGCGATGGCGTCGAGGCTGGCGCCGCTGCGCAACCGTTGCCCAACGACTGCCCCGCCGGCTTCATCGGCGATCAAGACAGCAGCACCACGACCAACCCGCTCAATGCCGACAGCGACGGCGACGGCGTGATCGACGGTGCTGAAGACGGCAACCAAAACGGTCGCGTCGACGCTGGCGAACTGGACCCCAACAACGCCAGCGACGTCAACCCGACGATCTCGGCGGCCTGCGCGACGCCCGTGGTGCCGGGCTTGTTCACAAACGGCCCCGCCGACACCCTGCTCGCCCTGTCACCCGATTTCGCGGCGAGTAACGTCAGCGTCATCACCGATTCTGCCGGTGACGACGTGGGCGAGGCAGCGGTCGATGCATCGCACGGCCTGGTGCTGTTCGCGGTGCGGCGCGCGCCTGTGGGCGCTACCACCGCTGCGCACCGCCAAGCGATCGAAGCAGCGCTCACAGGAGCGCTGACCGTGCCGCTCGCGCAGGACAACTTAACGTCGTGGGACGGCTTTGCTTTGTCAAAAGGCAGCTACACCTTGGCCGCTGACGGCAACGTCACTTCGCTGCGTGCGCTCTCGCTGGTGCGCGCCATCTTGGGCGACGCGGGGGCGAGCGCGGCATTCGCAAACGCGCCCAGCGAGGCGGGCCCGTGGAAGTTGGGCTTGGCCATCACGCGGCGCTCCGCCACCACCACCATCGTCACAGTCGCGCTCACCAACCTCGCGCAACACGACCTCGCGAGCTCCGGGCGCGACTTCCGCCTGGAAGACGTCGCCGCAGGCACAGCGCTTGGGCAAGTCGGCGATCGCATCGGCACCCAGTGCGATGTGCTCCCCGCCGTCGCTGATGAAGCCGTCGACTTCATCATCGTGCTGGACAACTCTGGCTCAATGCAAGACGAGCAAGCCGCGGTGGCGCGCGCCGCCAACGACCTCGCGACGCAACTTGGCAACAGCGCCATCAACTTTCGCGTCGGCCTCATCACGACAGAATTCAGCCAGCGCGCGGACGGGCCCACCTTTGGCGCGGGCGGCACAGCAACGTGCAACTACAACGGCACAAATGGGCTGGAATCGCGGCTGTGCATGTGTGAGTTCTCGTCGAACCTGACGCGGTTTAGCGACTGCGTCAGCGCCGTCGGCGTTGCCGGTTCGGGTGCTGAGGGCAGCTACGGGCCGCTGCAAGAGGCGTTAAACGACGTGTGGTTGCCGGTGGTGCCCGCGGCTCAAGCCAACGCGCGACGCTTGCGCACCGAGGCGCGCGCGGTGGCGGTGTTCATCACCGACGCTGGTGAGCAAAGCCCGCTGCGCGGCACCGCCCGTCGCGACCCGTACCTGCCGAGCACCGTCGATCCGTATTTCGTCGGCGCCACACTGCAACCCAAGCTCGCCACCGACGTCGCGGCATCGCCGGCATTTTGGACGGCGTTTTTCCAAGGCGCTGCGGGGGCGGGTGGCTGGGACTCGACCGCCGGATCAAACGAGCAGCCGATGTTGATCCACGCCATCAACTGCCCCTTTGCCGCCAACTGCGCGGGTGAACAAGACAGCACCGGATCCGAGAGCCCTACCGTCGGCACCGACGGCAACGGCAACCCGTTTTTTCGCGGCGAAAGCTTCGCACGCGATCGGTACTTTAGCGTGTTGACGAGTATGCAAGGTGTCATCGGCGCCATTTCGTCACCCACGGGCGGTACGCTGCAAAATCTCGATGACATCACCCCCACCATCACCGGCATCGTCAACACGGTCATCGGTCAAGTCTCGCCCTACCCGCTGTCGACTGACCCGATCGCGTCGACGATCAAGGTCGCCGTTGAAGGACCGGTGGCGGGCGTGAGCTGTAACGTCAACAACGTGCCGCGCAGCCGCGACAACGGCTTCGCTTACGACGCCAACAGCAACTCCATCACGTTTTTTGGCGACTGCCGCCCCATCACCCCTGGCACCGACGTGGTGATTTCGTACCGCACGTGGATCGATGGCACGCCCGACCCTGACGGCACCAACTGCGCGCCTCCCTTCGTCATCGTCGGCGACCAATGCTTGTGCCCGAGTGATTGTGGCGTGCCAGGCGGCCTCAGCGCTGGTCAAACATGCGAATCGACCAGCTGCACGGTCGGCTGTCTGCAAGACTGCGGGGGCTGCGACGCTGGCCAAGTCTGTGACCCAACTGCGCCAACGTGCGCGTGTGCGTGCCCCGCTGATTGCAACACCCCAGGCAGCTTGCCGCCGGGCTTTGTCTGCGACGCAGCGACGTGCCTACCGACCTGCGCACCCGGCGGTTGCGATGCGGCACAGCGTCCGGCTGGTCCCGGTTGGTTTTGCGGCAACACCTGTGAATGGGAGTGCGCGCCTGACTGCGGCCAACCCGATCTCGCGCCCACGCAGCGCTGCAACGCCGTCACGTGCACGGTCGAGTGCTCGCCGGATTGTAACGCCACGTGCGGGGGCTTCACGACGTGCAACGCCGCCAACGACACGTGCGCATGCGAGTGCGTGCAAAGCGCGACGTGCGCACCCGGCTTTACGTTCGACGCGGCTGCGTGCGGTTGCGTTTGCGACGCGGTCGCCCTCGGCTGCCCAGCGACCCACTCACCGGATCTCGATGCATGCCGCTGCGACTGCCTGCCGAATTGTGGCGACAGCTGCGGCGCAAATACGGCGTGCCTCCAAGCCACCTGCACCTGCAACCCCCTAGGCGGCTGATCGCGAGTTGGGTG
>JAYTVG010000727.1:0-4060 GCA_043744135.1 Deltaproteobacteria bacterium
CGTTGCCGTCGCGGACAGGCCGAACACACCCAGGCCGTTGACGCCGCGCTCGATGATGGTGTTGTCGACGATCGACGGTTCGCCTGCCTCCACGGCGAAGACGTTGAGGCCGCCCTCCGCGCCTGCGCCAAAGCCCGACGGGTCGCCGCTGTCCGACGTCACAAGGACCGGGGCGTTTTGCGTGCCGAGCGAGGCGATGCGGCCTGCAATATCGGTGTTGATGCGCGACGCCGACACGATGCGTACCAGCGAACCCGCCTCGATGGTGAGGGTCGCGCCGTTTTGCACGGTGATGGTGCTGTTGACGAGGTGCGGACCCGCTTCGCACGCCCAAGTTTCGTCGCTGCTGATCGGTTGGTTGTGCGCGATTGGTGCCTTGTCCTTCACGCACTCCGACGCGCACGACGCCAGCTGCACATATACGCTGCCGTCGCAGCGCAACAGCGCGTCGTCCTCACACTGCGGCGTGCCCGCGGTTTCGCAAGGTTGGCCAACTAGACTAGCGGGCGGGCACGCACTCGTGGCGAGCACAGCGAACATCACAAACGCACGTGTCGGTAACATCAAACGACACTAACCGTTAGCCGCCGCCAGTGCACGCATGCACCACGACGTCAGTGCCAGACTGCGACGCCAAATCGCACGCGGCGCCAAACAGCTCGACGCTTCCTGCAGACGTCACGTCCCAGCCGTTTTGGTGGGTGACGTCTTGGCCGATGACTGCGCCACCGATTGACACCGTCACAGAATCGACGACGTGCAAGTCGGTTCCCGGCGTCGCCACGCGACAGCTGCGCACACGGTCGGTGATGGCCTGCAAGGCATCTTCGAGCGCCGTTGGGTCCGTCGCTTGGTAAAACGACGTGCTGCCGGCGACCGCGGTGCCGCCGACCTGCGCCATGGTGTTGAGGACGTCGCTGAAGTTTTCCGCGCCGGGCAATCCCAACACGTAGACGTTGACGCCGAGGTCGCGGATGGCGCCGACTTGGCCGATGGTGTTTTGGTCGTCGAGGCAGTTAAACGACGTGCAGCCGCCGTCAGGACCGTTGGTGCAGCGGCACGTGGTGTTGGTGCTGTCGTCCCCCGTGCAGTTGGGCGCACCGTCGGTCGCCAACAACACCGCCACCGGCCGACCGTCTTGCGCCAGCGGCGTCACCGCATCGCGCGCAGCCGCGAGTGCCACGGCGGTGGGCGTGCCGCCCAGTGGCGTTACGGTTTGCAGGATGTTTCGGATCGAGTCTGCGCTACCCGCCGACACCGCCAAATCCACGCTGCCGTTTTCGTTGCACGCGCTTGGGAACTGATCGCTTGACGCGTCAGGGAACATCATCAAGCCAAATTCAACGTCGTCATTGAGCGCGGAGGTGACTTGCGTCAGCGCAGTCCTGAGCGCATCCCATTTGGCGACGCCGCCGCTAAGGGGCAACTGCATTGACCCAGAGCGATCCACCACCAGCAGCAATCGCCCATCTGAAGCGGTGCCTGGAGTGGTGGTAAAGTCATCGCATTGGTCACCACTGCCGGGGCAATCGCTCTCCAAGATGATTGACGGTTGAAAGCCCTCAACGACGATGGGGCCGTAGACCCGCTCGTAGCCGACGTTGAACGCGCGCACCGAGTACACGCCGGGCGCGACGTTGCTAAACGAAAAGCGTCCGTCTTGTTCGATTGCGACCGTGTCGGTTTGCACGATGTTGTCGCCGGGATCGCGCAATTCGACGGTGCCGACGAAGCGTCCACCCGCCTGCGCGTCACAGATTTGCCCCTCGACACGGCCAACTGCCGGGCGATCGCCGCAGCTTGTGACGTCCGCGACCGTGGTAAACGCGCCCGCGACGACGACGATGCTTGGCGCCGTGAACTGGTACGCGCCTAACAACACATCGACCGTGTAGATGCCAGGCGACAGTCCGCCGATCAGAAATTCGCCGGCGGTGTCGGTCAGATCGTGCACGCTGTCGGTCGCGCCTTGCAGCGTCACGCTCACCTGTGCGCCGACCAAGTTCGCGTTGGTCGCGGGGTCGCAAAAGCTGCCGACCACGCCGCCTTCCGCTGCGGTTACGCTGCTGCAGTCCTCACCCAGGTCGAGCGTGGTGGTTTCGCCCTTGGTGATCGTGACCAAAAACGAGCGTTGGTAGCCGACGCCGGTGATGCCGACGATGTGTTCGCCGACTGGCACGCCGAGCAATTCGAAGTGGCCCGCGTCGTTGGTTTGCACGAGCATGACGCTGTTGTCAGCGAGCACGATGCGCACCTCCGCATGTTGCAACAGCTCGCCGGTGTGGCGGTTGCAGATCACGCCGTCGAGGGTGCCGCCGTCGGGATCGCCAGGGCGACCTCGGCACGCCGTGTCGTCTTGGAAGCTGTTTTCGTGCGACGCGATGTCGACGTCGAACGCGCGCACGATGTCATCGAGCGTGGCAGCGACGTGGTATTTGCCGGGGCGCACGCGGCCAAACGCGTACTGTCCCTGGCTGTCGGTGAGCGTTTGTTGCGCCGCGCCTCCGCCGCCGATCGACGTCAGGTCCACCACGGCTCCCGCGAGGCCGATGTGTGTCTCGGGTCCGCACGCGCGACCGTCCAAGCTGCCTGGAACGATGTTGAGGTCTTCACTGCATTGACACCCGTGCACGACGACGAGCAGCGCGCACCACGCGGTCGTCGCCGCGCGCGACGCCAGCCCGCGCTCGACGTTTCTCGAACGTGGACGAAGACGACTTGAGTCCGTCGACGTTGGGAGCTGAACCATCGAAGTCAGTGCGCGCATACGAAGCTCCGTGTCTGGCGGCGCCGCCAAAGGTGCGCGGGTCTCGAAGGTTATCGCAAGGCGAGCGGGGTTTGTGAGCCCGCATCCTCCACACGGAGGATGCGAGATACGACATATTGCGACGCCGGCCGGATCAGGCGACAGCGGCGCGCCGTTCGCGCACATGCGCGCACCAGGCGATCGTCCGACCGAGCGCAAGCATCCGGTGAACGCTGCGCGCGCGATGCCGACGGTTTCGCGCAACCCCCGGCTTGGGTCCGTGTCGATGCACGTGCAGGCAGCGCGTGCCACCGCGAGTGCCATCGGCCCGCCGCATTGTCGTTTGAGCGAGTGGCTACCAGCAGCGCGAGGGCGTCGTGTCGCGCGCTACGATACAGCTGACACCACGTGCGGCCGTGTTACTGTCGAAGCGCTCCCATGACGCCACAAAGCCGCCCCCAACTCCTGCTGCCGATCGCTTCGCGCGCGACATTTTTAGAGCATTCGTTCGACAAGGGCGACGCGGGGGGCTTGTTTGTGCCCGGCGAAGTGAACGTGGCGCTCGGCGAGGTGGTCGACCTCGAGCTGCATTTCGTCGAAGACCAAGTGCGCTTTCACATCCGCGGCTTGGTGAAGTGGAAGCGCGAAAACGCCGGCCGCCGCGCACTGCCGCCCGGCATCGGCATCGAGTTTCTGCCCTCCGAGCAGGCGACCCGCGAGCACCTGCGCCGTTTTGCGCTTGGCGAACACAGTGTTCACCACGTTCAACGCGACCGACGCTACAGCCTGCACGTCGACGTCAAACTGCGCCACAACGACCAAATGCTCACCGGCATCACCGACGACATCAGCGAAGGGGGCTGCTTTTTTATCACCAACGTCCCGCTGGTGGTTGGCGAGATGTTGCAGATGCGCTTGCGCGCGCCCGGCTCATTGTTTGGTTGGATCACGCTGACGGCAGCGGTGGCGTGGCGCCGTACCGATCCTGCGCGTCGCGGCATCGGGCTGCAGTTCGAGTTTCAAAACGACCGCGAACGACGTCGGATGGCGAAGATCGTCGCCTTGCATAAGGCCCGCATGGTGCGCGAGCTGCAGATTCGCACGCCCCGCGTCATTGCTCCACCGACCCGCTGACGCGTGGCCACCATCTGCCTCGGCGTGCAGTACACGGCGGCGGCGTTCACACCGACCCGATGCATGCGCGGTCTGGCGCGCACGTCGTGAGCTCGCGCAGTACATCGTGCCATGAGCTTTTGGTCGCCGTCGGAAACGCGGCGCGAACGCAAGTGACGTCAAGCTACGCCGTCAGCGCCG
>JAYTVG010000728.1:0-1274 GCA_043744135.1 Deltaproteobacteria bacterium
CGTGCTCGGGGAGATCGCGGCGGGCCGCGTGCATCTGATTTTCAACACCACGGTCGGGGCAGCGAGCGTCACCGACAGCTTCTCGCTACGGCGCGAAGCGCTGGTGCGCGGCGTCGCGTACTACACCACGATCGCGGCGGCAGACGCGGCGTCGCGTGCGATCGTGCGCCTGCGGGAGGGGCCCCTGTCGGTGCGCAGCCTTCAAGAATATCTAGCGTAGCGTCTAGCCGGCAACGATACCTCTGCCGCAACCACATCGTCGATCGACAGGCGCGACGCTTGGCGCTAACGGCAACAACGCAGTCCACGGAGTCACCGCATGCCGCTGATCAATGCCACAACCGCCGGCCCCATCCGCACGCTCACGCTTAGCGCGCCGCCAGCCAACACATACTCGTACGAGATGATGCGCGAGCTCGACGCTGCGATTCTCGACGCCCGCATGGACGACGACGTGCATGCGATCGTGCTGACGGGCGCGGGCGAGAAGTTCTTTTGCGCCGGCGCTGACATCACGATGCTGCAAGGTGCGCAGCCGCGCTTCAAATATAACTTTTGCCTGCACGCTAACGAAACGCTGAACCGGCTCGAGCAGACTGCGAAGCTCGTGGTGGCGGCGCTCAACGGCCATTGCGTGGGTGGCGGCTTAGAGGTCGCGCTTGCTTGCGATTTTCGAGTGGCGCGCGCTGGCGGCCACAAGGTCGGGCTGCCTGAAGTGAAGCTCGGCGTGTTGCCGGGAACGGGCGGCACCGCGCGCCTGTCACGCTTGGTCGGCAAGGGCAAGGCGATGGAGCTGTTGCTTGAAGGCACCAACCTCGACGTCGCGGCGGCGCACGCGCTCGGCATCGTCAACCGCGTGCTGGACGTCGGGCCTGAGGCTTTTTTGGCAGCCGTGCACGACTGGGTGCTGCAGTTTTGCCCGCCCAAAGCAGCGGCGCTGTCGGTGGGGTTGATGAAACGATCCGTGCAGTCGGGGCTCGAGATGGGACTGCACGAACACCTCGCCTTTGAGCGCGAGCTGCAGCAGCGGCTGTTCACGTCCATAGACGCGAAGGCCGGCATCACAGCTTACGTCAACAAAACGGCAGCGAAGTTCGAGGGCGGGTAAGAACCGGGCTACACTGCGCCAATGGGGACGCACACGGGCATCAAGGCCCCAGTCGTTGCGGGAAAGTACACGCTGCTGCGCAAACTCGGTGCAGGCGGCATGGCGGAGGTGTTTTTAGCGAAACAGTCCAGCGCCTTGAGCCAAGGTGAGCGCGACGGCGCGGGTG
>JAYTVG010000729.1:0-1273 GCA_043744135.1 Deltaproteobacteria bacterium
CGATCACTGTGGCGGCGAGCTGCGGCGTGCTGTCATTCATCGCGCGACGGTCTCACGATTTCACCTACCTTGGTCACACGATTTCACCGACCTTGGGAGGTGAACAACGATGTCCTTCACCGACCCTGCGAGGTGCAGCGACCGGTGATCACGCTTGCGTAGTGTTTGCGTGCGCGCGTTGTCGTCGTCGGTGCATCAATCGCTCGAGTCCGCGAACGGGTTTTTGCCGAACAAGCGGCGGTAGTCGTCCAGCGTGTTGACGTTTTCGATGACGCGCGCGTTGCTACACGGCACTTTGCACACGTCGTCAGCGAGCACGTCGAGTACCGCACGCGGTCCACCGGCACTGCTCAAAAGTAACTCGAAACACTCAGCACGAAACGCCGCAGGGTGCCCGCGCGTGTTGCCCACCATCGGCACGCTCGCAGGCGCGTGCTTGAGCGCGTCGATGAGCGCGAACAGCAACCCTACGTCGGCAAACGGCGCATCCACCGGCCACACGATCAGCGCCTCACTGCGGTGCAGCTCGAGCACCGTGCGCACCGAGCCGGTCAGTCCCTCGTCCGCAAACCGATTCGGCGACGAGATGGTGCCGGGCAGGGCGCTCGCCGACAGCTCTGCGACAAACTGCGCACTCATCAAGGCGAAGGGCGGGTGGGTGATGACGGGCACGCATCCAGCCGCGGCACTGACGCGGACGCAGCGCGCCAAAAACGTGCGCTTTTCGTCAAACGGCAACAGCGCCTTGGGTGCGCCAAACCGACTCGACGCGCCTGCGGCGGCGACGAGCGACGTCACACGCATGCTGGCACTCGCGGCGTCATCGTGGGACGCGCCGCGTCAGCACGACCGCGTCACGATCGCTGCGCACGGCGGTGCCGGCAGCGTCGACACGCCGCACCTGAACCATTTCGGCGACAATCGACACCGCGATCTCTTGCGGTGTTTGCGCGCCGATCGCGAGCCCAGCGGGGCAACGCAAGCGCGCCACCATGTCAGCAGCGATGCCGCGGTTGATGCAGCGGTCGCGCGTAAGCATCGCTTTGCGTTGGCTGCCGACCAAGCCGAGGTAGCGAAACTCGTGCTGCATGACGCGCACCACGAGCTCTTGATCGGTGGCGTGATCGTGCGTCGCCACGACGACGAATGCGTCGGGTCCAAATGGCAAATCCGCAAAGTCAGCGACCGCGTAGTCGTCAACGCGCTGGGTTGCGTCCACGAAACTCACGTGTCCGAGCTGCTCCTCGCGTGGGTCGCACACGGTGACGTCGAA
>JAYTVG010000730.1:0-1272 GCA_043744135.1 Deltaproteobacteria bacterium
GTGGATGACGGTGCGTGCGCCCGCCAGCGTGATGCGGCTGTGCGTGATCAAGGGTTCCATCACCGTCGAGGGGTGCAGCCTCACCCTCAACGCAGTACACGTCGACACATTCGAGGTGTGCTTGATTCCGCATACGCTCACGGTCACCATGCTGGGGGACCTCGCGGTGGGCGCGCGCGTGAATCTTGAAAGCGACCTCATCGGGAAATACGTCCAGCGCTTGCTGGCACCGCACCTGAGCTGACAGCGATCGCGACGCAGCTTCGCGCCGCGTGCAGATCTGCCGCCGTCAGATCCGGGCGGCTTGCTTGAGTCCCAGTTAGTCCCAGTTGGTCCCAACTAGTCTGAGTTGGTGCCAAATTACCGAGCAACTCCAAAAGGTTAGCGGCCTAGGCCCGCCTGCGTGCGACGCTGCAATGGATTCGTGCAGGCCCCTGCGCGCGCAGCGGGGCGCGCGATCGCAAACGGGCCGTGTGCGGAGCAGATGGGGGACTTGATGAAGCGCAACTCAACCACACCGGGTGCCACGGCGGGCGCTGCCGTCGACGCGCCCGATGCGTGCCGTCAGGGCGTCGTCGGTGCGCTGCACCGGGCGCGTGCCGCTGCGATCGACGTCTACGCACTGCCGCGCAGCGCGCGCATCTCGTGCGCACAAGCGGCCGCGGTGCTGGGCTGCTCGCGCAGCACATTGTACCGCCACTTTCAGCGCGGCCTGTTGCGCGTGCCTTCCGCTGGCGAACGTGGCAGCGGCGAAGTGTTCGCGGGCGACCTGACCGACTACATCGCCGCGCGCCAAGCCCGACGCGTGCAGGCGCAAGACGGCAGCCGCGCCAACAGGGCGCGATGATTGAACCGCCAGGCGCCGACGAGCTCGCGCACATCGTCGCTGACGTGGTGCTGCGTATGCACGCGATCGTCTGTCACATGGCCGCGGTGCGCGCGAGGCTTGCGCACCCGCGGCGACGCACCGCTACAGCTTCACGTACTCAAACTCGAACGGCCGATCGTTTACGCCCTTGAGGGGCGGTGCGATCCATCCCGCGATCTTGCCGGGCTCTATCACCTGCTTCATCAGACTTTGCACGAACGCTTTGTCTTTGTCCGACGGCAGCCAGCCTGGGCTCAGCTTGTCCCACTCGGCCTGCGAGATGCGCGTGCCGTCAAGGTCAAAACGCGCGGTGCTCCACATGCCCACCGTGCGATTAAAGCGCCGGTGCGGGAGCTTGAAGCTGAAGTCCGTGATGCCGTTGTCTTTGAGCTCGATGTTCCACT
>JAYTVG010000731.1:0-4048 GCA_043744135.1 Deltaproteobacteria bacterium
CGTCCAGCTCAGCGACCAAGGCGACGCCACCCCGTCGCCGAGCGAAAAGAAGCCCAGCCGGCACCGCTAGCGCTCACGCTTTCGCTCACAGTGGACCGACGCCGGCAACGAGTGGGTGGCCGGGTGCTGCGCCTTGTTTAAACGGGGCGTGGCTGAGCAGCTCTTCGAGATCGGCTGCGACATGTTTGCGCTCGCTGTCGACGAAGCGCGTGATGGCGCGGCTCAGCTCTGGATGAAAAATGGCGTGACAGCTGTGCGTGAGTACCGGCAAAAATCCGCGCTTGAGCTTGTGTTCGCCCTGCGCGCCGGCTTCAACGAGGATCATCCCTCGCGCGATCGCGCGCTCGATGAGCTGGTAGTAGCACAGCTCGAAATGCAGTCCTGGCACGTCGTCACGACAGCCCCAATAGCGACCGTACAGGTGCGCGCCGCGCTCAAACGACAGCGTCATCGCTACCGGCACGTCGTCGCGCTTGGCAAGTGCGACCACCGCGGCGCTCGACAACACGCGCGGCACACCTGCAAAAAAAGCGCGCGTCAGATACGGACTCCCCCACTTGCGGTCGCTCGTCGACGTGTACATCGCGAAGATCTCGTCCCAAGGCACCTCCGCCAACGACGCCCCATGGTACATCGACACGTCGAGTCCTGCTTCGAGCACACGCCGCCGCTCGCGTCGGATTTGCTTGCGGTCCTCGTGGCGCAGCTTCTCCAAAAACTCTTCGAAGTTCGCGTAGCTGTCGTTGCGCCAGTGAAACTGCGCGCTCGCCCGACGCGCCAAGTTTTGTGCGGCTAGTAGATCGGCTTCATCGTCGCGAGCGAACAACACGTGCAACGACGAGCAATCCTCGTCGCGGGCGCACTGAAGCGCGCCTGACAACAACGCCAAGCGCACCGCGTCAACGTCAACGCCGTCTTTCACCAACAAGCGTGGTCCCGTCGCTGGAGTGAACGGCACCGCGCTGGTGAGCTTCGGATAGTACGCGATGCCCGCGCGCTCGCCTGCTTGAGCCCACGCCCAATCAAAGATGTACTCGCCGTAGCTGTTGGTGCGCAGGTACAAAGGCATAGCGCCAACCAACACGCCGCGCTGGTACGCCACGACGTGCCGTGGTTGCCAACCGCTCTTTTTGCCGACGGAGCCCGACGACTCAAGCAGCGCCAAAAACGCGTGTGCCACGAACGGGTTGTCGTGGTGTTTGAGCGCATCCCACGCCGTCGCGTCGACATCTGCCATGGCGTTTACAGTGCGAAGCTCGAAGTCCCGCGCGCGGCTCATGCGCTGTGCGTTAGCACGCTCGGCGCGGGCAATGGCGCCGTCAGCATGTCGGCGGCCTGTTGCGGCGTTGTTGTGATCGGCCACGGCGCAAGGCGCGTGGGTTTTGCGACTGCGAGCGCCAAGCGCTTCAGATAGCTCTCCCGTGCAGTCGGCACCGTACCGAAGCGCGCCGTGTGCTCGGTGTGCGTTTGGCAGTCGATGAAGTCAAACTGCCAGCGCGCCAACTGCGCAGCCAGCGTCGCAAAGGCGACCTTTGACGCATCATCTTCGAGAGCAAACATGCTCTCGCCACAAAACTGCGCGCCGAACGAAACGCCGTATAAGCCACCGACCAACACGTCGTCACGCCAGGCTTCGACGCTGTGCGCAAACCCCTGCGCATGCAACGCGCAATAGCCGTCCACCATGGCCCGCGTGATCCACGTGCCGCGCTGGCCTGGGCGCTTGGCTGCTGCGCACTGGTCCATCACGGCGGCAAATGCGGTGTCAGCCTTGATCGTCAATGTCGATCGACGCAGCGCTTTTTTGAGCGACCGGTTCACGTGCACCTGCGCTGGCAACACGAGGTAGCGCGGGTCGGGACTAAACCAAAGCAAGTCAATCCCACGATGAGGCCACGGGAAAATGCCCTTGCGGTACGCGATCGCCAACAACTCCGGGTCGGGTTTGGCTCCTTGGCACACGACGCCATCCTCGTCAGCGCTGCGCGGGTCCGGGAATGGGTCGGTGATCGCGGTCGCACGTTTTGTCGCCATCGTCTACCTCGGCTTCATGACGACGAACGCGCCGGTGGCGGGTGGCATTTGCGAGTGCATCTCAGCGTGCACTTGCGCGCGGACGCTGAGGCGCGGTGGAACAATGCACGTGCCACCACACGGAATGAAGGTGGGCGCCTCGTCGTTGCCGACGGGCGCTAGCTGCAAGCTCGCGCGCAACGCGTACAGCACCATCGGTTCGTCGCACACCAACACTTCGTCAGTGCGGGGCTGCAGCTCATGGACCGCGAGCGAAAAGTGCGTCGCTTGCACACGTCTGTCGTGCACGTGTGTGTCGGGTTGCTCGCCAAACTGCGCCACGTCGAGGGCCTCGGCAATGTGCAGCTGGCGCGACTTGCCTTGCTGGTCTGTGCGGTTGTAGTCAAAGACGCGAAACGTCGTGTCGCTGGGCTCTTGGACCTCAAGGAGCAAACACCCTTTGCCGACCGCGTGCAGCGTCCCCGGGGGGATACGCAACACATCGCCCACGCGCGCGGGCACTTCACGCAGCGCCAGGTGGGCGCGGTCTAAGCGAATGGCGTCGCGAAAGCTCTCGCGCGTGACGCCGGCGCGCGTACCGTGCAGCACACACGCACCATCATCGGCCTGCACCACCAACCACGCCTCGTCTTTTGAAAAGGTCCCCGCGTGCGCGTTCGCGTAGTCGGCGCCTGGGTGGACTTGCACGCTGAGGTCGTCGTTGGCGTCAATGAGCTTCACTAAAATCGGAAAGCGCAACACACCGTCCGCACCTGGCTGCGCGCGCTCGCCGACCAGTGCAGCGCCGAACTCGCGCACCAGGGCACCGAGAGTTTTTCCCGCGTGCGCTCCGGCGCTGACGACACTTTGGCCTTGAGGCAGGTCCGCGACCTCCCACGCTTCGCCAATGGCACCCGCAGGCGGCGCGTGGCCCGCGCGTTGTTTCGCGGGCAGCGCGCGAATGCGATCGCCGCCCCACAATTTCTCGACGTACGCGGGCCGCATCGGCAGCACAGGGAGCATGGCGCATGCTGACACGAATTCGACACGTGTTGGTTGTTGCGCGCTGTTTGCGTTGTCGCTGTAGGGCCCGTTGCGTTCGCGCGGAAACGGTGGTCAAGCGGAGCGATGATTAGCGCGCAAGGCGTCACAAAGTACTACGGGTCCAAAAAGGCGCTCAACGGCGTCAGCTTTGAAATCGCCAAAGGCGAAGTCATCGGCCTCCTTGGCAAAAACGGCGCGGGAAAAACCACGCTGCTTAAGACCTTGGTGGGGTTGTTGTTGCCGTCGAGCGGCAGCATTTTGGTCGACGGCGTCGACGGCGCGCGACAACCCGAGGAGTTGCGCAAGCGCATCGGATTTTTGCCGGATCGGCCACCGCTGTACGCGGAGCTGACCGTGCGTCAGATGTTGACGTTCACGGGTAGCCTCAACGGAGTGGCGCGCGGACGTATCGCTGCGCGCGTCGACGAGGTGCTCACGCTCGCGTCGCTAAAAGACGTCGCTGACGACCTTGTTGAATGGTTGAGTCACGGCTACCGGCAGCGGGTCGGCATCGCACAAGCCATCATCCATGAGCCGAAGTTGGTGGTGCTCGATGAGCCCATCAGCGGCCTGGACCCCGCGCAGATCGTTGGCATGCGTGAACTCATTCGCGGCTTGAAAGCCAAGCACACGGTTTTTTTGTCCAGCCACATCCTGCAGGAGATCTCAGAGACATGTGATCGCATCTTGGTGCTGCACGGCGGCAGTGTCGTCGCGCAAGGAACCGAAACGGAGCTGGTTGGCGGTGCGCGCGCACAGGTCACCCTGCTGGTGCGCGGTGCTCTTGACGCGGTACGCGCGGTCGCGTCGCAGGCCGGCGGCGCAACTGACGTTGTGGTGTCGGCTGCGGGCGCGTGCGTGCAGATCGACGCCACGATGCAGTCTGACGATGCGCGCGAGGCGCTCGTGGCAAAGCTTGTGCAGGCGGGTTTCGGCATCCGCACCGTCGTCGACAAAGCCGGCGGCCTCGAAGGACTATTTTTGCGGCTCA
>JAYTVG010000732.1:0-1271 GCA_043744135.1 Deltaproteobacteria bacterium
GTCCATGAGATCGCTGCTCACCGCGCAGTGCAGCACGTTGCCGTCGGCACGGCACTTCGCTTTGGCGGTGGCACCGCCGACGGTGGCGCGCACGGTGCCGAGGCTCGAGGCAATCGGCGCCGAAAACACCAAGTCGACGGTAGCCTGCCGCTTGGCGTCGTTGAATTCGGCCAGCTGGCCGCGCACAAAGCGAAACGCCGGGGTGTTGAGCACGTGTTGCACGGCAGCGCCGTCGCTTGCGACCACGTGGCGATCGCCGACACCGACGCCGCTGAGTGCTAGCGTGTAGCGCGTGTCGGGCGACAGTGGCTGGGTGAACTGCACGAGCGCGACCGTGGCACTTTCGATCTTGACGTCGATCGCACTGGCCGGCGTCACGGCGACAGCGACCTCGCCGGTTTTGGCAGCACGTTCATAGGGCCCGACAAACGTTGCCTGCGCGAGCGTCAGCCGCACCGCTGTCGGCACCACGTCATCGGCGTCGAGACTGGCGAAGGCGGGATACAACTGCTCAAGTCGCGTCGCCGCGGCTTGTGGCGTGCCACCGTCTTTTTCAGCGACGTCACCCCCGCTGGTGGTTGGCGTCGCTTGGGGTGGCGCACACCGCGAACATGCCGCACTGCCCAGCAGCGCTGCCGCAAGCAACAACGCCATGCGGCCGCGCGCGGCCCTGTGGGTGACACGTTGGGACACAAAAACGGACGCGGACGCAGCGGGCGACATCAAGAATACCTCGTGGATGACTGCTCATAACGGAGATGGGCCCTGTCGAATAGCCGACGCGGCGCGACCACACTGCAACCCGCAGCGATGTCTGCGTATGCCTGCGACCGATGAGGTGAACCCTACGGCGTCGCGGTGGACGACGGTTGCTCAACGACGGCACGGTGCACAAGTTCGACGACTGCGACGCTGCCGATCACCAACACCAACAGCAAGGCGACGGTGATTTTTGTCACCGCACCATCAATGCTGCGCTTGAGCAGGTGATCGGCCTTGAGCGCCAGCTCATCGCGCACCAGGTTCAAGTCGATGCCGTCTTGGTTCGCGCTGCGAAAGCGCGCCAACGTCACCTCCTCGATCTTGTCACCCAAGCGCGCGCGAACCGTTCGCATGATGCGCCCACGCCAGCCTGTCGCTTCAACGTCGTCAGCTGAGACGAACGCAGCGACGGCGTCGTGGAGCCAACGCTGTGCAGTGGCGAGTGGTACGCGCTGTGCCGTCGACGCAGCGACGTCGATCGCATGTGCGATGCCGGTGGCGTCCGCCGA
>JAYTVG010000733.1:0-4043 GCA_043744135.1 Deltaproteobacteria bacterium
TTGTACTCGAACTTGTCCACCGCCTTCATCAGGCCGATGTTGCCCTCTTGGATCAGGTCCAAAAACTGCAGCCCGCGGTTGGTGTATTTTTTCGCAATCGACACGACCAAGCGCAAGTTGGCCTCGACGAGCTCAGCTTTGGCCCGTTCGGCCGTGCGCTCGCCTTTTTGGATGCGACGGTACGCTTCGCGCAGCACCTCAAGCTCCATCGCGGCTTCTTCTTGCACACGCTTGACGCGGTTGATCGCCATCGCGATGGTGCGATCCCACTCAAGCAGCGTGTCGACATCGGTGTTCCAGCGCTTGGCGAGCTTGTGCAGCATCGACTCGTCTTCACGGGCCTTGCGCAACTCTTGACGAACGGTCAGCGACTGAGATGACGTCCAGCGTTCGATGGCTTGCACCTCGAACTCGGCCTTGTTGACCCGGCGCACCAGCACCTTGATGCGCTGCACGATGCGGTCAATTTGGCGCTTGTTGATCTTAAGTTCGCGCAGCTCGTTGATGAGGTCGCCGAGGTTCTTGTTGCGCTCTGCCGTGACCTCGTCTTTGCGTTTGGCGCTGCCGGTGCCGGCTTTGAGTTCCTCGTCCGCCGCGTCCATGTCCTTTTTGAAGCGCTGCAGGTTTCCGACGATGCGCAAGGCGCGCTCGGTCACCTTCGGCTCGTCAAACTCGAGGGTCTGGCCGTCTTCACCAGATTCGTTTTCCTTGACGATCTCCTTGACGCGAATCTTGCCTTTGCGCAGGCGGTCGCCGAGGTCCAAGATCTCCGCGAGGCAGATGGGGGTGGCGAGCACCGCGTCCAACACCTCAAGCTCGCCCTCTTCGATGCGCTTGGCGATCTCGACTTCGCCATCGCGCGTCAGCAGGCTGACGGAGCCCATCTTGCGCAGGTACATGCGCACGGGATCGTTGCCCTTGCTGAACTCTGCGTAGTCGACTTCTTCGGGTGCATCCGCGTTTTCGACGAGCTGCCCTTTGGCGGGTGCGGCGGCCGCAGCGTCGTTGACGAACTTCATCGCGTCATCGACCACTTCGACGTCGTTTTCGGCGAGGATGGCGACGGCGTCTTCCAGCATTGCGAGCGTCGTGACGTCGGGCGGCAGCGTTTCGTTGATCTCGTCAAACGTGACAAAGCCTTTGTCTTTGCCGCGCAAGATCAGGCGCTTGATCTCTTTGCGCTCGAGCATCGGACGCGCCGGCACGCGGGCGACCGGCTGCGCTTCTTGGGCCTTTCGATGGCCCGCGGGCCGCTTGACCGCCGCCGCAGTCGTCAGTCCTTCACCGCGGCGACGCGCAGGGCGACTGCGGGTGGTGTCGGGCACCGAGAGGTCCATCCCCATCGCCTGGCTGCGGTGTTTGTCGGGGCGTGGCAACGCCGGGCGCGCGGCGGTTGGAGCACTCGCTTGCGCAGCGCTTGCATTCGCGCCGGGTTTTTCGGCGCCTTTCGCTGCCGTGGGCGCCTGTGCGCTCTTGGCGTTTTTGGGGGGCGCTTGTGGCGTCGACGGTTTGGCGGAGGGGCTCGGCTTCATGGCGCTCGACTTGATGGGGGGTGCCTTCGACGCGGAAGGCTTCGCGGCACGGGAACTCGCCTTCGCGGCGCTTTTGGGCGCTTTGGGCGCGGGCTTTTTCACTGGCTTGCGTTTCGACTTCTGCGTGCTTGCCATGAATGAACACCTTGAAAGAAAGTCGACAACGACGACATCGACGACGGACGCACAGCGAGACCGAGACGTCAGTGCCTGAGCACGCGTCGGCAAAACGGACCGATCGAACTTGTGGATCGGGGGTGTAGCAACCCCAAAGAAATTGACAATCTTTCATCGCGATGGCCGCAAAAATCCAATCGGCGACACCGTCACCGGTCAGCCGCCGTCACCGCTGGGCGCCCGCGGAGGCGTGGATCGCGGTCGCTGCCGGCGCGTCACTGTCGCTCGACAAATCGAGCGCTACGAACGGCTTCGGGTCCAAGTACTCACCTGCCAAGCGCAATGAAAAGTGTAAATGTGGACCGGTGACGCGCCCCGACTGACCGACGCGCCCTAACGTGCCGCCTTTTTTCACGAGGTCATCCGCCGCCACAGCGCGCTGCGACATGTGAAAATACATCGTGAACAAGCCTTGACCGTGATCAACCACCACGGTCCCTCCCGAAAAGTAGCGATCTTGCGACAACACCACGCGACCGTCACCCGCGCTCACAATGGTGTCGCCGACGTTGCCATCAAGGTCCCAGCCGAGGTGGCGACTCTTGGTTTTGTTGTTGTACGTGCGACGCGTGCCAAACGGGCTGGTCTCTTGCGTGGGCACGGGCTTTGCGAACGAGCCTCGCCATAGCCGCTGTGGCGAGCGCAGCGACAGCACCTTGGTCATCGTGCGCGCCTCCCGCTTGGCCCGCAGCCGATCTTTTGCGCTCGGCTGCAGGAACTTGTTGTCGACGGACAGCGAGCGCTCGTCATACGCCGCCGCAACCACAGGGACGGGTTTGGCAAGGACCAAGCTACGGCCGTCCGCCAAGGTCGCGTGCACCACCAAACGCTCACCGCCGGGCGCATGTTCGATGCCGATCGGCACCAGCAGCGACCACGTGCGGCCGTCTGCGGAGCTGCAAAATGCGATGGCGTCGACGTTTTTGAGACGCGCCGTCAGTGACGCAATCGGCGGGTAGCGCGGTGGTGCGCTGACGCGAACCAACTCGACGCGCCCGTTGTGCAAGCCCTGCGCATCGTAGTCGAGCTGCAGCACGCCCGGCTCACCGACTAACGCTTCTTCTTGGGCTGCGATGCGTGAGATGGTCGCGAACGCAAAAAACAGCAACGCAGCGGGAGGTGTCACGCCCTCGATCATGGTGGACGCCGCGGTCCCGGTCCAGTTCAGCGACGCGCTCACGGTCACCCGCTTGAAACCGCGCGCCTACGACGTGTGCACGCGGACGCGGACTTTGCCGAGGTCGAGTTCGTCACCGTCACGCATCACCGCCATGTCGACGGCGTTGTCACCCAGGAGGATCTGGCCCGTGCGCGCGGCGCGGTACAACACGACGGCGCCGCCCACCAACAGCACGGTGAGATGCCACGGCCGCAGCCCCGAGCTTTTGGGCAACGACAACTCGCAGCGGGGGTCGGTCCCGACGCGCGTGATGGGCTCGACGAGGCGCAGCTGCGTATAGGGCTTGCCTGCCAGCGTCACCTCGAGGCTCACCGAACCGAGGTCCGTCGAATTCGACAACGCGCCAAGTAGCTCACGATCGGCGGCCCAACATTCTTTCGCTTGCGACGCGTTGATGCCGACGGTGCGCTCATCGAGCCGCTCGGCCTCGCCGTCGGTGCCGACCTCCCCGGCTGCGCCCCCTGCGAACGCGTCCGCGGCGGCGGCGTCATCGCCGTGCGAGAGCAACTCCGACAGGTTGTCGTGGCGACCGGTGTGGTTGGCGGCGGGGCGCGACGCGGCTGCGCGACGCTTCTTGGGTGCCGCTGCAGCGCTTTGCTGGGCTTCAAACGCGTCGCCAAAAAAACTGCCCTCACCGAGGTCGAGGTCCTTGTCTTTTGCAGCTGCGGCGCGTGCAGGCGCGGCAACGGACACGGCAGCGACCGGTGCCGCGGCGCGTGCTTTTGGCGGCGCAATCTCTTCGCTTTGCGACGTCTGCGCCGCGGACAACACATCGCTGCCCACGTCGGGCTGCGCAAAGGCGGCGCCCGGCAAGTTGACGTCAACGCTGCCGTCCGCAAGGTACAACACGGCGTAGTCGTAAAAATTCAGCAGGTCGCCGTGCTTGAGCGTTTGCGTGGATGCGATGCGCTGGTTGTTGACCCACGTGCCGTTTTGGCTGTTGAGATCTTCCGCAACCACGGCGCCGTCGTTTTCGAGTGTCAGCTTTGCGTGGCGCCGCGACAAACCGAGCAGGCTGATGACGACCTCGCAGTTCTTGCTGCGGCCAATCGTGACCCCGGTCGAAATCGGATGGCGGCTCACCTCCATGCCGTTAAACAACAGCACTACGACGGGGTCGGTGGCGGCCTTCTTTTTCGCGCGCAGGTCTTGCG
>JAYTVG010000734.1:0-1268 GCA_043744135.1 Deltaproteobacteria bacterium
GCGTCGGGCGGGAAAAAGTTAAACGCCTCCGGCACGTCCAAATCGCCTTGTGAGTAGCCAACGGCGACCCGAAAATCGAGCACGTTTGCAGAGATGCGCTCGCGCTCGCCATCGAAGCTATTGACGGCCCCATCGAGCTCGTTTTGCATGAACAAGAAGCCAAACGGCGGCGTTGCATTTGGGTGGCTGAAGTCGACGTAGATGCGCTTGACGTCGGCGAGTACGACAGTCGCGAGCACATAGTCTGCGGCGGAAAACACCGCGATTTGCTTGCTGGCGGCGACGAGTGAAGCGATATCGGGCAGCTCGGAGACCGACACCGAGCAACTGCCGACGGTGGGATTTCCATCCAAAAACACCGGCCGCCATTTGGTGTGCGTCTTGTCGAGGATGATCGCGGTACGTCGAAACGCCGCGCCGGGTGGCGGAGGCGACGAGGGGTCCACCGGTGGTGTGCTTCCATCTGGTACGCCCGCCTCAAAACAGCACGTTGGCACGCCGCTGATATCGACGTTGCGGATCGCCAAGGAGCCGGCCGTCAGTCCGTCTGCGACGCACGTCGCATACAGCGCGGCTTGATCGATCACCCACAAGATGTCGGTGTTTTGTTGCCCTAGACCCTTACCGACGAGCACCCGCGCACTCGGCAGCAGGTCGGGCCCGCCACCAAGCCGCGCCTCGTCGAGCACAAAGTCCAGCGCGGTCCGCGTCGTCGCCATCGATTGAAGCTGCAGCCTGCCTTGCTTTGCGCTGTTGAGCATCGCAACGAACGTCATGGTCGCTATCGAGATGACGACGCTGACCATGGCGAGCACAACCATCGCCTCAACAAGCGTGAATGCGCGCCGTAGCTTCATTGCTTCACCACGTAGGTAGAAAACGTCGCGGACACACGCCGCCCATCAAGGAGCGTCGACACGACGACGTCCAGTCGGTTGTAGCGCTGCGTCGCCGTGGCTGGCGTGTCGACCACCACCGTGCAGCGCGCGTCGAAGTCTCCCGCCGCGTCCGCAAACGTGTCCCGCGTATACAGCACCGGCGCGCAGTCGCCGGCGACCAAGTGGCGGTCGCGTTCGATTGCGAGCAGCAGCTCCATATGGCTTTCAGCGACCATCTCCGCTGTGATGCGCAAGCGGCGCTCCGCGACGAAGCGCATCGCCATCGCCAACGAGCACGCGGCGGCAGTCAACACCACGATCGTGATCGCAGACGCAACCAAGACCTCAAGGAGGGAAAAACCACGCGGCGATTTCACCGATCTTGGGAGG
>JAYTVG010000735.1:0-4033 GCA_043744135.1 Deltaproteobacteria bacterium
GCCCTACAACCGCGAGGCCTGGCACATCGACTACGACTCGCCGCTGGCCAAAGCGAAGCTGTGTGAGGTCGCCATCAAGATGGACGCGCACGTCGCCAAGATCAATTTTGCCCACACACCACTTGAGCACCAACAGGCGGCCGTGAAGGTGATCTTCGATTCCATCGACATGCTGTACCCGCACGGGGCGCCATCGACGCAGCCGGGCCGCGCGCCCGACGGCACCCGCGACGCTGCGCGCCAAGCGATACGCGGTACTGGCATGTGCGTGCAGCAATCCAGCGTGTTTGGTGCGCTGTTGATGCCGTTTGCCGACATGCTTGGCGTCGACGGCCAGTACCGCTCAGGCAATTGCTTCCGCAACATTCGCGGCGCCACCAAAAATGTCTTCGCACCTGACTGGTCGACCGGCCACGGCTGGTGGCAGCTGACCTTTCGCCCCAGCATGACGATGACGGTCACTGACCGCACGTGGCGGCAAGTCAACTACACCCTCGATCGCGCATACGGCTTTCCGTACGGCGACCGTTACGCCAACACCAACATCACCGGCTACCTGCCCAGGCCCGTGCAAGCGACCGACGTCGACGTCACCGGTGCCGTCAACGTGAAAACCGTTGAGCGCCAGTTTTCGCAAGTCGGCGATGGCCGCGAAAACCACATTTCAAACGGACCTTAGGCTAAAGCGCGGCTTCGATCGCATCACGCAAGCCCGTCGCAGAAAACGCGCCCGCAGCTCCGTGTGCGAGCACGACGTCGACGTGCAGCGTGTGCAGCGCTCGTGTGATGCCCTTCGCAGCGCAGTTGTCGACCACCACGTGGGTGATGGCGCTGAGCGCCTCACGTCCCATGTCGTCGCTGGCGATAGCGATGAGCGCGTTGACGATGTCAGCGACTACAGCTTCGAGCACGCGCAGCTGCTCGCCTTCGGGCCATGCGTCGTTGTGCGTCGCGACCGTGACGTTGTGACCGAGCGCGGCCGACAGCGCCGTCGCCGCCTGCGCCACCGATCGCTTCACCTGCAAACGCGTCGGGGGATCTGCTGCACCGGGCGGAGCCGTCAGCGGGCCTGATAGCGCACCGTCAGACAGTTCGCGCACGAAACGCTCGGCGCGCTGCACTGTGACGCCAACGACGGCCTGCGCGCTCACGTACGACAGCTCGTCGTCAGTGGTGAGCACCACCACGCGGCCATCGTGCACGGTGCCGCACGCGACAACCTTGCCCGACAAAAGCGCACCGCTGACCAGCATGAGGTTGACCGTCGCCTGGGTGCCGATGAGCCGTTGCAGCACATCAGGCACCGACAACACCGGCACGCGCGACAGCAGCGCGTCGCTCACAGTTTGGACTCGAGCAGTTTCGTTAAAGCCTCGGTGCGGTCGGCGATGTTGTCGACGTTGGTGCAGGGTGCGGAATCGATCTTCAGCACGCCGCCGTCAAATGCACCGAAGCTCGATGCGCTCCAGTTGTCGCTGCTGTTGCACACCGCGATCGACTTCAACGCACTTTTGAGCGCGTCTTTTCCCATGGCGTCCGCGCAGATCGATTTCATGGTCGCGATGAGCGGCTCAAAATACACTTTGCGCCAACACTCCATGTACAGATGCGACATGCCGTCCGCCTGCATTTGCTCCCATTTCACCTCGACAGGAACCTCGAACCCCATGGCGTCAAACAGCGCCTTTTTAAGCGCAGGGTAGCTGTTGGTTTCGAACTCTTTGCTGATGCGGCGTTCTGCGAGACCCATGGTTTCTCCTGGTTGGCGGTTGCGACTATCGGTGCCTGCGGTGGTCGCGACGATTGATATCGCAAATTGCACTTGTCATGCAGCTGCGCCTTCGCTGGATCACACGCGCAAGCGTTTCATCAAGGGCGCCAGCGCCGCCATCACTGTGGGCAGCACCGCGCGATCGCCGCTCGTCTGCGCGATTAACGACGACAGCGGCGCGCCTGCCAACGCAGCGTCGATGCGCTCGACGGCGAGCTTGAAGGTCACCGTGTGCGCAGCCTCGTCGACGGGCCCGCGCGCCAACGCGAACACGCCGCACCCTTGGATATCAAAACGAAAGCACACGTCGGGGAGCCGCGCGAGCGCGCGCATCAGCGCGTCGAGTTCCCCCACCGCCGGCGCTTTGATGGCAGCCAAACCCTGCGCCAACATCGGCGCGTCGGGAAAGCCCGCGCACGCCGCGCGCAGCTCCCGGCGGATGAGCGCGAACCCACCCTTGGGGATGGTCGCGGACAACAGCGGCTTTTTAGCGAAGCCCTTTTTTGCAGTGACGACGCGATCAACGACGCTGAGCGTGAAGGTGCCCTCATCTGCGCTTTCGATCTCAAGCTCAAAGGGCGCTTGTGCTCTGAGCGCATCAGGTGGCGCCAACAACAGCACCAGCTGATCGAGCATCGGTGTCGCGAGCGCCTCCGCCAGCGTCGCGGGGTCGGGCGCAGCGCTGTCAGTGCCAGCGATCACGTGAGCTCGACCGCGCCCTCAAATGCGCTGAGGTTGTGCAAACGCTGCCAACGCGCGCCGATCTCTTGGTTCGTCAACGTCAACAAGCGGTCAAAGCTGAACTTCTCAACGACAAAGCTCGCCATCACGGTCCCCATCACCATCGCGCGGCGCCACAGCGCGTCGTTTTGCGCGTCACCGTTTGCGATGTGGCGATCGAGCCAGCCCATGAAGCCGCCCGCGAACGTGTCGCCGGCGCCCGTCGGGTCAAACACGTCCTCGAGGGGAAACGCCGGCACGAAGCTCACGTGGTCACCACGAAAACACAACGCGCCATACTCGCCACGCTTGATGACGACGGTGAGGGTGCCGTTGCGTCCGCCGATGCGTTGGATAGCGCGCGCAGCCTTGACGATGTTGTGTTCGCCCGACAGCAAGCGGCTTTCGGTTTCGTTGACGAACAACACATCGACGCAGCGGATGGTTTTTTCGAGCTCCGCGCGCTTGATGTCGATCCACAAATTCATCGAGTCCATGCCGATGAGTTTGGGGGTTTTGACCTGTTCGAGCACTTGTCGCTGAAGCGTCGGGTCGATGTTCGCCAAAAACACCGTGTCGGCGCCCTTGTACTCCTCAGGGAGCACTGGGTTGAAGGTTGCAAACACGTTGAGCTGCGTGTCGAGGGTCTGGGCTTCATTGAGGTCGGCGCCGTAGCGTCCCTTCCAATGAAAGGTCTTGCCGGGCGCGGTCAGCAAGCCTGCAGTATCGACGCCTTTGCTGTTGAGCAACTTCACGTGGTCTTGCGGGAAGTCGTCACCGATGACAGCGCACAAACGCACCTTCGAGAAGCGACATGCACTGAGGCTGAAGTAGTTGGCGCTGCCACCGAGCGCTTGATCACGCTTACCAAATGGCGTCTCGAGCGAATCAAACGCAACGCTACCGACAACGACGATCGACATGGTGGGCTCCTGAGCGCCGGCCGCGTGCTGCAGCGTTGCGCGATCGGGCCTTAATCCTGAACGCTCAGTCGCGCAACAACAACGCGACGCGCGCGCGGGCCTGCGCTGTGATGCTGTCCGGCGCCGTCATCACCGCGCCCCGCAAGACGTCGCGCCACGGACTCACCCGAGGTGCTGCGGGTGCTGCCAGCTGCGCCGCAAGATTGCTGACGGTGGCACGCGCGACGCCGACGTTTTTTGCGATGACCTCGACGACGGCCTGCACGCTCACCGCGTCTTCGCTGGCGTGCCAACAGTCGTAGTCGGTGGCAAGCGCGAGCGTGCAGTAGCTCATGCCGGCCTCGCGCGCCAAACGCGCCTCCGGAAGATTCGTCATGCCGACCACCGACGCGCCCCAACTTCGAAACAGCTCGCTTTCCGCCTTGGTCGAAAACGTCGGGCCTTCGATGCACACGTACGCGCCACCGTCGTGAACGATAGCGCCGGTCTGTGTCACCGCGTTTTGCAACAACGGCCGCAGCGTCGTGCACACGGGGTCCCCAAACGGTACGTGCGCGACGATGCCGTCGCCAAAAAAAGTGCGCGCGCGCGACACCGTGCGATCGATGAACTGATCCAC
>JAYTVG010000736.1:0-4032 GCA_043744135.1 Deltaproteobacteria bacterium
TGCCCGCTGAAGACCTCGGCAACCGCAAAGACCCCGACGAGGTCGAGTGGATCCCCGAAGACACGGTCGGCAATCGCGTCGACATCGCGCCGACGCACGAGATTTCGGGCGTGCTGCTCGACATGGACGGCAAGCGTCGCCGACGCCGTCCCAAGGGCATGAGCGTGCCAGAGCGCGTGGGGCGCTTTTTGGTTGGCGGCGTCAACCCGTTGATTTCGGGAGGCATGCCGCGCGCGGGTCTCGAAGCAGCGCACCAGGCGTTTGAACAAATGGAGCGTGACAGCGCGGCTTCTGAGCAAGACGACGACCGGCCACGCCGTGACTCGACCGAGCGGACGCATGCGCGTGAGCCCAGTGGCCGTGAGGAGGGCGAGCAAGGTGCCCGCGACCAAAACGGTCGCGATCAAAACGGTCGCGACCACGGCGGTCGTGAACCAAAAAGCCGAGAGCACAACGGTCGCGAGCAAAACGGTCGTGAGCTAAACGGTCGCCGCGGTGGCGAAATTGCTGAGCGCCGCTCGCAGCGCTTTTTTGACTTCGTCGAGGACGATCGCTTCGAGTACACCTTGAAGACGCCGGCCGAGGACAAGCGCCGACAAAGCGAGCAGATGGTGCACGCGATGGTGCGTGAGGCGGGGCGCGACGCGACGGTGGTGGCTCGGCTGCTTGAGGATGCAACGCGTCCCAAGGTGCTCGTCACCATCGACGAGCGCGGGGCCAGCGACGCCGTGCCGCCGCAGCGCCGCAGCGCCAACAGCGCCGAGCCGTTGTTTTTGATGGGGAACGCCGCGTTAATGTCGCTGAACTATTTGGTGAATAAGATCGTCAACCGCTACCCAGACGATCGCATTCGCCTTGCGGTGTTGCCCGCCAAAGACGAGCGCATTTACCTCGACAGTCTCGCCGAGCACCAGCTCACGCGCGCGCCAGCTGTTGCGCGCGACGCTGCCGTCACGCCGTCGCGGGACGCGGTCCCCAGCGCCCCCGCCCCCGCCCGCGATGACGGTGTGCTCGAAGCTGACCTCGACGCTGCTGCCACCGCCGCGCCCGTTGGCGACGCCGCGACCGCGCTCCCCGCGCTAAACGATGGCCGCATCGCCAAGAAGGCCGCCGCGAAGAAGAAAGTGAGTCCCTCGCAAAGCGCCGATGACGTCGGCGCGGACGCGCCGGCAAAAGACGCTAAAAAGCGCGCGGTGAAAGTGGTGGCAACCGCGAAAGCGGCCGACGCCGATTCCGCAGCGCCTAAGGGCAGCGCGCTCAACACCGCCGCCGACGTCGACCTTGCCAGGACCGCGGCGAAACCGGCGCGCAGCAAGAAAACCGACGACACGCTCGGGGAAGGCCCCGCAACGTTTCCGAAACGTGCAGCGCGCGCAGCTAAAAAGGCCCCTGTCGTTGAGGTCGTGAAGAAACGCTAACGTTTTTCACAAAACCCGCGGGGGGCACTAGCCTGCGGCTGTGGCGACCAGAATCCAAGCACGCGAGATCACGACGTCGCTGACGATGCAGACGCATGCGTCAACGAGCCAAGAGGAGGTTCCGGCGTCGTTTCGGTTGGTCGTGCTCGGTCGTGGTGCGCCCGTGACGCATGTGCTCGCGGCGGGCAGCGCGGTGCTCATCGGCCGCAGTGACACCGCCAACGTGCGCATCGATGAGGACAGCATCTCGCGACGCCACGCGCTGTTGCAGTTGGGCGACACCATCACCGTCGAAGACCTCGGCAGTCTCAACGGCACCCGCGTGCGTGAGCGTGCGTTAAAGAAGGGCGCTGTGGTTGAGATCGCAGCCGGTGAAGCATTTGAAGTCGGCAAAGTCATGTGCATCGTGCAACATCGCGGCGCCGCGCGTCCGCCGGTGCGCATCTTGCGGACGCATAGTTACGTCGACAGCCGTCTCGAAGAAGAGATCGACAAAGGCGCGCTCGATCGCACGGCTTTGGCGCGCTTGCAGCTCGACGGCGCCATCACCGCCGCCGCGCTGCAGGCGTGCATCACAACGGCGCTGTTGCCGACGGATCTGATCGCGCAGTACGCCCCCGGCGAGCTCGAGGTGTTGTTCATCGATTCCAGCATCGACGACGTGCAGCAGCGTTGCGAGCTGTTCGCGCTGGCGTTGCGCGCCCACGTCAAAGTGCGCGTTGGCGTCGCGCTGTTTGGACGGGACGGGCGCAGCGCGGCGGCGTTGTGGGGTGCCGCAAATGCCGGCGTCACCGGCACCAGCGATGTGGCCGCGAGCGGCGCACCTCTCGGTGCCGCGATGGAGCGGCTCAAGCGCTTGGTCGAGCGCGTCGCCCACAGCGACATCTCGATCATCTTGCATGGCGAAACCGGCGTCGGCAAAGAGGTGCTCGCGCGCCAACTGCATGCGGCGTCCGAGCGCGCCACAAAACCGTTCATCGGCCTCAACTGCGCGGCGCTCACTGAGAGCTTGCTTGAAAGTGAACTGTTTGGTCATGAGCGCGGCGCGTTTTCCGGCGCCGTCGCCATGAAGCCCGGACTGCTGGAGGTCGCTGCGGGAGGCACGGTGTTTTTGGATGAGGTTGGCGAGATGTCGGTGCTGCTGCAGACGAAACTATTGCGCGTGATCGAGGAGCGCCAAGTGCAGCGCGTCGGTGGCTTAGCGCCGCGCACCATCGACGTGCGCTTCATCGCAGCGTCACATCGCGACCTGGAGCAGGACGTCGACGACGGTCGCTTTCGCCAAGATCTCTACTTTCGACTCAACGGCATCACGCTTGAGATTCCACCGCTGCGCGAGCGGCTGGATGAGATTGGCGGCTTGGTCCAAGGTTTTTTGCTCGAGGCGTGTCGACGTCAAAAGCGCCTCGATTCGCCGCGCGTCAGCGCCGACGCGATGCAGTTGCTGCGCGCGTATGCGTGGCCGGGCAACGTGCGCGAGCTTAAAAATGTCGTCGAGCGGGCGGTGTTGTTGTGCACCGGGAGCGCCATTGGCCCCGAGCATCTCCCCGCAGAAAAGATGCTCGCACATGCGCGGGCATCGCGCCCGACACGCCCACCGGTGTCGCGCGATGCGCCGCGTGCGTCCGAGCGATCAATGCCAACCGCTCGCGCGAACGATCCGTGGTCGTCGCAACACGGCACTGAGACGCACGCGCTCCCCGCGCGGCTGCGGCGCAACGACAATTCAGCGAGCTTCGGAGATGAAAGGAGTAATTCGGTGAACGACGCGACCGCCAACCACCCGACAGGCGATGGCGTGCACAAGGACATCTCGCTGAAAGAAGCGGTGGCGGGGACGGAGCGCGACAAAATCTTAGACACGCTGCGGCAGTGCGCGGGCAACCAAACGAAAGCTGCCGAGGTGTTGGGGATTTCACGACGGACCTTGCTCAATCGGCTCGATCAATACGGCGTGCCGCGGCCCCGCAAAGATCCGCAATCGTAACGCGTCGCAGCCGGCGCGCGCGAGCCCGAGTGCGCAGCACGTGTCATCAGCCGTGAGCCGATAAAAAATCGAGTTCACCTGTGTGTTGTGTGCACACGAGGTGGCGTCAAAATCACAGCGCGCCGCGGCGATGGTCAAGACGTCGCCCACGGTTCAAAACCGGGCGCTGCGTGTCAAAATCGCCGCGGCGCGCTACTAACACGCACGATGACTAAGAAGCGCAGCGCACCGACGTCTTTGGAGGCCACCCATGCGCCCCCACCCGCAGCAACGTTCGCTGACGATGCCGATGCCGATGCACTGTCGTTGCGCGCCGCCACCACGCGTGTCGCGCGCTACCGACCGCGCAGCAGCAAAGATAGCGCTGACGACCTTCCGATCGTGGTCGCGGCGGTCGCTGGCGCAGACGAGGCGGACACGATGTTGACGCCGCGCGCGCATTGGAGCGACGGTGTGCGCTTGGCCCTGGAGCACTTGCGCAGCGCGCGCACTGAGCTTGAACACGTGAACTTGCCGCGCGCCCGTCTCGCGTCAGCGGATCTCAAGTTAGCGGCGTCAACCCTCGAGGATTTGCTGCGCAATTTGTGACGCTCAGCGCACGCGTATGTCGAACTCGAGGTTGTGGCG
>JAYTVG010000737.1:0-1263 GCA_043744135.1 Deltaproteobacteria bacterium
TGGACGAGGTCGACAAGATCGCGCGCAAAGGTGAAGGCCCGTCGGTGTCGCGCGATGTCTCGGGCGAGGGCGTGCAACAAGGCTTGCTCAAGCTGATCGAGGGCACCAAGGCCAACGTCACGCCGCGCGGCGCCAAAAAGTACGGCCAGCAAGAAGCCGCCGTCTCCGTCGATACCTCGAACATCCTGTTCATTTGTGGGGGCGCCTTCGTTGGCCTGGAGCAGCTCATCGAGCGCCGCATCGGTCAGCGCGCCATCGGCTTTGGGACCGAGGCGAAATCGAGCAAATCGCGACGCTTGGGCGAGACCTTGCGCGACGTGTCGACCGAGGACTTGATCCACTTCGGCCTCATCCCAGAATTCGTCGGCCGTTTGCCGGTGGTCGCGACACTCAACGACATGTCGGAAGAGGACCTCGTCACCATCTTGACGGAGCCCAAAAACGCGCTCACCAAACAGTACCAAAAGCTGTTTGGCATGGAGGGCGTCAAGCTGCACTTCAGCGAGGGCGCCCTGCGCTGCGCGTCGCGGGAGGCGATCAAACGCAAGAGTGGAGCGCGTGGCCTGCGTGCGATCTTAGAGGGCGCGATGCTCGACATCATGTACGAGGTCCCCTACTTGGAAGGCGTCACCGACTGCCTCATCACCGAAGAGGTCATCACCAAGGGCGCGCCGCCGGTGCTGACGTTTGCAAAGAAGCAGTCTGCGTAACGCCCCAAGCGACGCACACGACACGCGGGGAAGACGGACGCGCTCGCACCTGCTTGGGAGGTGAACACAGTCATTGCTGGCCGTGTTAGTCAGGGCGATGCCTACGACCGATCTCGTCCCGATTCGCCGCGCGCTGTTGTCTGTCTCCGACAAGCGCCAACTGGTGGAGTTGGCGCGCGCACTGCATGCACGCGGCGTCGAAATCATCTCGACCGGGGGCACCGCGAAGGTGTTGCGGGAGGCAAACGTCCCAACCATCGACATCGGCACCTACACAGGTTTCACCGAGATGCTCGATGGCCGCGTCAAGACCTTGCATCCCAAAGTGCACGGAGGCTTGCTCGGACGGCGCGACGACACCAAACACGTCACGGAGATGAAAAACCACAACATCGAGACCATCGATCTTGTCGTCGTCAACTTGTACCCGTTTGAAAAAATTGCCGGCCAGGCGGATGCGCACTGGGATGAGCTGATCGAAAACATCGACATCGGCGGTCCCGCCATGTTGCGCAGCGCAGCCAAAAACCACGACGCCGTGTGCGTGCTATCC
>JAYTVG010000738.1:0-1260 GCA_043744135.1 Deltaproteobacteria bacterium
GCGCCGCCGCGCACGCCCTTGCGCACAACCTCGGCGAGCACGTCGGCGACACCGTGGGTTTCAAGGGGCGTTTTGAGGAGGTCAGATCGAAAGACACGCGCATTATGGTCGTCACGGAGGGCATCTTAGGTCGACGGTTCTTGTCCGACCCCGCCCTCGACGGTGTGGGCTGCGTCATTCTCGACGAGATCCACGAGCGCTCCATCCACACCGACTTGGCGCTGGCGTTTTTACGTGAGCTGTTGGAAGTGCGCGATGACCTCAAGGTGGTGGCGATGTCGGCGACGCTCGACGCGCGCGCCGTGTCGGCGTTTTTGCGCGACTGCCCGGTCGTCACGAGCCTCGGTCGACCGTTCGCCGTCGACATTGAGCACATCGACAAAAAAGACGATCGCCCGCTTGAAGAGCAGGTGTCGGCGGCTTTGCGCAAGCTGATGCTCGCCAAAAACGACGACGGTGGCGACATTTTGGTGTTCTTGCCGGGCGCACCCGAGATCGGCCGCGCGCAGTCCCGCTTGCAGTCGCACCCGCTGCCCGGCGACGTCGAAGTGGTGCCGCTGTTTGGCGCGTTGTCCGCTGCACAACAGGACCGCGCGCTCAAAAAGGCCGCGCACCGACGCGTGATCTTGTCCACCAACGTTGCTGAGACTTCGCTCACGCTCGACGGTGTCAGCGCGGTCGTGGACTGCGGTTTGGCGAAGGTGGCGCGCTACGATCCTGTGGCCGATCGCGAGCACCTCGACACCGTGCGCATCTCGCTGTCGTCGGCAGATCAGCGCGCCGGTCGCGCCGGTCGGCAACGCCAAGGTCGTTGTTTGCGTTTGTGGAGCGCCGTCGAGCATGCGCAGCTGCGCGCCAACCACGCGCCCGAGATCGCGCGCGCGGATTTAGCGCGCCCGCTGCTCGATGTGTTGCGGTTTTCGCCGGGCCCGATCGCTGCGTTCGGCTTTTTTGAGGGGCCGCCGGCTGCGTCCGTCCAGCGCGCGCTGTTTTTGTTGCGAGCGCTGGGCGCACTCAACGACGACGGCACGCGCTTGTCGCCGTTTGGCCTGACGCTTGCGCAACTGCCGCTGCACCCGCGCACCGCGGCGCTGCTGGCACGCGCCGGTCCCGACATCGACGAGGTCGCACGCGAGGCCGCCGTGCTCGACGACGACCGCGTCCATCCGCGCGGCGATGCGCAGCACACAACCGACAGCGACATCGCAGCCTTGGTCGAAGGCCTCAACCCGCACGGCGCCGGTCGCGAGGTTGTGCAGA
>JAYTVG010000739.1:0-1257 GCA_043744135.1 Deltaproteobacteria bacterium
GTCAGGTCTTCACCGCGCTGCGCAACCAACGCGACCGGCGCGGTCTTGTCGAGCTCGGTCTTGCTCGATGCTGGCAACACGCAACCGTCAGCCGACGTCACGCACTGCGCGGTGATGCGCCCGCTGGGCGTGACCGATTTGATGGTGACGCCGCTGATGAGCTTGGCGTCGTTGATGCCCAGGGCCCACGCGTGCACGGCACCGCTCGCGTCGCGTTTGGCCACCAAGTTCATGTCGGTGAGTAGCAATCGTTTACCGTCGGTGGCGGCGTGCGTGGCGTCATTGATCGTGATCGACAGCACACCGCGCGTGGTCGACGGCAACCACGAAGACACGTCCAACCACGTGGTGGTGGCGATATCCGCATCGCCTTTGAGGGCGATCTTTGTGGCGTAGATGACGTTTGAGGTGCGCGCGTCGGCGGGCTCTTTGTCCATCAACCAAAACACCAGGTTCTCTGGCGGCACGTGGCGCACCTCGACCTCAAGCGCGCTGACGTTGGTGTGGCGCACCGCCAGCGCGTGCCATGCGTCGCGCGGCAGGTAGCGCCCCGACGCCACCAACTCAACTGCGGGCTTGCGCGCCGGCACTGTGAACGTGCGTTGGTAGGTTTCTTTGAGCACGGCGCCGTCAACGGAGCGCGCGCCGGCGTCGATGCGCAGACTTGTGCCGCCGCGCTTAAGGTCGGCGAAGATGCGAAAGCCGTTGTTGGTGGCGGAGATCGACACGCTCGCGTTGCCGCTGACGTGCACGGCGCTGGCTGCGTCGTCAATCAGCATGCAGCGTGGCGAGACCTCATAACTTTCTCCCGTGCTGGGGTCGTAGCTGTAGCGCTCGGCTTTTCCCGATGCGTCATCGGTGCACACAACGTCGATGACAAAGCCGCTGGTCTGCTCGTGCACGCTAGCGGCCAGCACGCGCAAGGCCTTGCCACGCGGCAGGTCGACGTGCGCGCTCGCATCCGCGGTGCGCTTGCCGTCACGCGTGGCGATCGCGCCCACCATGACGTCGATGTCCTCGGCTTTGTCCATGAGATCGCTGCTCACCGCGCAGTGCAGCACGTTGCCGTCGGCACGGCACTTCGCTTTGGCGGTGGCACCGCCGACGGTGGCACGCACGGTGCCGAGGCTCGAGGCAATCGGCGCCGAAAACACCAAGTCGACGGTTGCTTGCCGCTTGGCGTCGTTGAATTCGGCCAGCTGGCCGCGCACAAAGCGAAACGCCGGGGTGTTGAGCACGTGTTGCACGGCAGCGCCG
>JAYTVG010000740.1:0-3999 GCA_043744135.1 Deltaproteobacteria bacterium
TGACCTTTTTGCACTCACCGGTCGCGATGACCTTCTGGTTCTTTTTGGTAACCTTCAGCTCGGGGGTCTTTGAGCAATCGTGCGCGACGTTGTCGCCGACCGCGACGCCATCCATGCCGACGCCCACTGCGGCGTCTTTCGATTTGACTTCCACCTTGTCGCCACCGACTTTGATTTCGTCCTTTTTGCCGTCCGCCACGCTGATGCCAGCGGGCGTGACCTTGACGGGATCGTCAGCGAGCGCTGGGACGGCGACAAGAGCGAACAGACAGGCGAGCGATGAGAAACGAAGCATGGTGACCTCCGATGTGGGTGAAACTGAACATCACGATCCGGCGCGTTCATAACGCCGGACCGCGGTCCGACGCACCAACATTCGGTGCGATTCACGCGCGCCCGTGGGTGTTTCGGCCCGAACGTCAGTTTTCCACGAGAGCCCGGCTCGCGGGGTTATTCCCGGCGCGCCGCCGAAGTTGGCTTCGCGCCAAGTGACGAGGTCAAGCGACGGCACTAGTGAGCGTCGTTCCAGGAACGGCCCGACCTGCCGTCCACCACCAGCGGCACGTTGAGAGCGATGGCGTTGACCATGGCGTCGCGCGCGATCGTCGTGGCCGCCTCTGCGTCGGCGACCGGCACCTCGATGACCAGTTCGTCGTGCACCTGCAGCAGCACTCGCGCGTGCGGCACGTGCTTTTTGAGAGCGCTGTGCGCATCGATCATCGCGCGTTTCATGATGTCGGCGGCGCTGCCCTGAATCGGCGTATTGATGGCGAGGCGCTCCGCCTGCGCGCGTTCACCGCCATTTTTACTGTCGATGCCGTGCAGCACGCGCCGCCTGCCGAACAGCGTGCGCACCTCTTTGTCGACGTAGGCGCGCTCCGTCTGCTCGGACTGCCACTGGCGCACGCCGGCCAATCGCTCGTGGTAGGCGTCGAGATACTCCTTCGCTTCACCGCGCTTGATGCCTAGCTCGCGCGCCAATCGCACGACGCCCATGCCGTATAGCAAGCCGAAGTTGATGGCTTTGGCGGCGTTTCGTTGGTCTTTGGTGACGTCGTTAAACGGCGTCTTGAATACTTCGCTCGCGGTGCGCTTGTGCACGTCTTGGTTGTCGGCGAATGCGCCGCACAGCACGGCGTCTGACGTGACGTGCGCTAAGATCCGCAGCTCGATTTGCGAGTAGTCAAGCGACACCAACACCTTGCCGTCGTCAGCGATGAAGGCGTCGCGGATCTTGCGCCCGAGCTCGGTGCGGATCGGGATGTTTTGTAGGTTCGGATCGCTCGAGCTCAGTCGGCCGGTGCGTGCGACGGCTTGGTTGAAGTGGGTGTGCACGCGGCCGTTTTTGTCGAGTAGCGTAGGCAACACGTCGACGTAGGTGTTTTTGAGCTTCGACAGCACGCGGTGCTCTAAGATGATGGCAGGCAGTTCGTGCTTCTCTGTCAAACTCTCAAGCACGGACGAATCCGTCGACGGCCCCGTTGCCGTGCGCTTGGTGATGGGCAGCGCGAGATCTTTGAACAAGATCTCGGCGACTTGCTTGGGGCTTGCGATGTTAAAAGGCTTGCCGGCAGCGTCGTGGGCGCGCTTCTCCAACAACACCAACGCGTCCGCGAACGCGTGGCTCATGGTGTGTAACTTGGAGCCGTCGACGCGGACGCCGGCGCGCTCCATCTCGCCGAGCAGCGCCTCTAGCGGCAGCTCTAAGTCGCGATACAGCGCGCCCATGCCTTGCGCGTCAAGCTGGGGTTCGAGCGCGTTTGCGGCGCGCAGCGTCATGTCGACAGCGTCGCACAAATACGCGCCAACTTTTTGCAGCGGCGCAAGCTCAAGCGACACCGCCGCCTTGCCGGCGCCAAACACCTCGGAGACATCCGGCAGCATGACGCCAAGCGCGCGTCGCGCAACGTTGGCGAGCGAGTGCGCTTCGACGTCGGCGTCGAGCAAATACGCGGCGAGCATCGGGTCGCCCGACAACTTCCACGTTGGGTAGCCCGCAAACGACAGCGCGTTGACGTCGCTTTTGCCGTCGTGCGCAATGATCTGTTTCGCGGTGTCCGACAACAGCGGGGCAAAGGCAGCGTGCAGCGCGTCGGCGCCGAGTTCTTTGACCGGCAGCCACGCGGCGTGCCCCGGCGACGCGCTGACGGCGATGCCGAGCAAGCGCGCGGTGGGCGAGCCCGGTTTGTCGACCTCGGTGCGCACCGCGAAACGGCCTGAGCCGCCCAGCATCACCAACACCTCGCGCAGCCCGTCGTCGTCAGTGATGATGCGGTGTTGCGATCGATCGATGCTGGCGGTCGCGGTCATCGCAGCGGCAGGCGAAGCGAACAGATCGCTTTGTGAGCCGGTTGCCGCCACCGACAGCGCGGGTGCGATGCCGCTGACACCGCGCACAATCGGGTCATTCACCAAGCGTCGAAATTCCATCTGCGTGAAAAAATTCTTGAGCGCCTCGCGGTCGGGGCCTTGGTATTTAAGCTGGTCGATGTCGACGTCGAGAGCCAGGTCGCAGCGGATGGTGACGAGGTCTTTAGACAGCCGTGCGCGATCCTTTTGCGCCAGCAGCTTGTCTTTGCGCACGGACGGCTTCATCGACTCGGCCCCCGCGAGCACGGCCTCCAAATCGCCGTAGGTCTTCACCAGCTCCGCGGCGGTCTTTTCGCCGATGCCGTCGACGCCCGGTACGTTGTCCGAGGCGTCGCCCGCGAGCGCCAACACGTCGATGACGCGTTCGGGTACCACGCCGAACTTCGCGATCACTTGCTCGCGGCGAACCACCGGATCGTCTTGCGCGCCTTTTCGCATGCGCAGCTCGTCGAGCAAGCAGACATGCGCCTGCACGAGTTGCATTAAATCCTTGTCGCCGGTGACGATGACGACATCGCGGCCTTGCTCGAGCGCGCGCTTGGTCATGGTGCCAATGACGTCGTCAGCCTCGACGCCCTCCTTCACCAACTTGGGAATTCCCAAGTGAGCGACGAGTTGGTGGATGAGCGGGATTTGTGGCGGCAGGTCTTCGGGCGGCGGCGAGCGGTTGCCTTTGTAGTCGGCGTACATCTCGTGACGAAAGGTCTTACCACCGAGGTCAAACGCGATGCCGATGTGCTTGGGCTCGTGTTCTTTGAGCACCTTGAGCAACATGGTCGTGAAGCCAAACACGGCATTCGTCGGTTGGCCTTTGGACGTGCTCAAGCGCCGCATCGCGTAGTACGCGCGAAAGATGTAGCCCGAGCCATCGATCAACCACACTGCATCTTTTGGCAGGTTCAGCGACGCCATGGCGCGTGCATGGGGCGGCTAGCCGCGCGACGCAATGCGGTGTTCGCCCGCCGGCTCCAAAGGCTGACGCCCGTCCCGCAAACGCGCAGCGAGCGGGCGCGTGATTTCATGGTTCACGTCATAAGGTCGGTGAAATCGAGAAGCGCAACGTGGCAGCCGCGGGCGCTGGTCGACGGCTTGGCCGAAACGGAGCGATCGTCGATTTGCCGCGATGCGCGCCGACCGAGCGTTCGTGGCATGGGCTGCAGGCACATATCCGCGCCGGGCCGCTTGTCACCGCCGGCAGGCTGACCTAAGCCGACGTGGTCCACGCTTTTTTTTCTGGAGGCTTCCATGGCGACGTTCGACGAGTTGGCTAAAAAAGACCACGAGCAAATGACCTTTTGCTACGACCAAGAAAGCGGGCTGAAGGCGATCATCGCCATCCACGACACCACGCTCGGGCCGGCGCTCGGCGGCGTGCGCATGTGGAACTACGCCACCGAGGAAGAGGCGCTCACCGACTGCCTGCGCCTGGCGCGCGGCATGACGTACAAGGCGTCGGTCGCCGGGCTCAACCTAGGCGGCGGCAAGGCCGTGATCATCGGCGACGCCAAGAAGGACAAGTCCGAGGCGCTCTTCCGCGCCTTCGGGCGCTTCGTGCAGAGCCTCGGCGGCCGCTACATCACGGCCGAGGACGTGGGCATTGACGTCAACGACATGGAATACGTGTTCCGC
>JAYTVG010000741.1:0-3999 GCA_043744135.1 Deltaproteobacteria bacterium
AGCTCGACCTCACCGTCACCAGCGCCAGCAGCGACGTGCACTCAGGCTTGTGGGGCAACGTGGTGCCCGACCCCGCCATGATCCTCGCAAAGTTGCTCGCGCGCTTGGTGGATGACGACGGCCGCATGCAGATTGGGCGCATGCCCGTCGATGCCGCGTGGTTGAAGGACAGCCGCAACATCCCGCTCAACGACGCGGTCATCGCGCAAGGCGCACACCTCGTCGACGGCGTCAAACCGCTGCCCGATCGCTCACTGTCGCCGGCTGCGTGGGTGTGGCGTCAACCCGCCGTGACGATTTTGTCGACGTCACTGCCGACGCCTGGCAACGAAAAAAACGCCATCCGCAAACAAGCTGCGGCCGTGTTGTCGGTGCGCCTCGCCCCCGGCCAGACGCGGGCGCAGATGTTGTTGTTGTTGAATGAGGCGCTCACCAACGACGCGCCCGGTGGCGCGCGCGTGACGCTGGAGCCGCGCGCGGGCGGCTCTATGTCGTGGGACTATACCCCTCAAGGTCCAGCGTTCGCCGCGGCCGATCGCGCGTACGAAAAAGCCTGGGGCAAAAAGCTGCTGCACATCGGCGTGGGCGGATCGATCCCGTTTGTGGCGCTGTTTGCTCGACGCTACGGCGCACTGCCGCTGATCTTAAACGGCGTGATGGATCCGCAAACAACCGCGCACGGCCCCAACGAGTCGATGCACCTGGGCGTGTTTCACAAAGCCATCATGGCGAACGTCTATTTGATGGACGAGCTTGCGAGCTTCACCGGCACGACGGTCCCATGAACCTGCGTCCGTAAATCCTGCGTCGTTCGCACCTGCCACCGACGACGTCGTCGAGCTCGCAACCGTCAAAGGTTGGCGTTGGCGACGAAGTTGACGGTGTAGCTACCGCATTGTGGCGATGCCCCGGGCGCCCACATCACAAACACCGTCACCGACTCTGAGTCGTCGTTGCCGCCAAAGATCCCTGATTGGCCGCTGCCGCGCACTTCAAGCGGGTTGCAGTTGGTGGGCGCACCACCGCAACCGTTGCTGTCGTCGACAAAGTTGGCGCAAATCTGCATGCCAGCGGGCGCGCCGATGAGCTGCACCTTGGCGCCGTAGCTGTCGTTGAGGAATTGGCTGCTGTCGATGGCGCGATAAAAATACAAGTCGACGTCGGCGAGCGTATGCAGGGTGCCGCTGCGCTGCACGGGTCCGTCGTTGTCGGAGAGGTCGCCGAGCCCTAAGCCAGGGCATGCGCCCGAGATGTCGTCGATAATGTTGCCGATGACGTCTTCGCGGCACTCGCAGCCGGAGCTCGCGGCTTGGTCCGCGTCGTGAAAGCCCTGCTGGCATGACCCCACCTCGCATACGCCGCCTGAACAATCCGGTACGCCGTTTGCTGTCGGGCAGCCCACGTCGCAGGTGACGACGTTGGCGTTGACATCAAAGCGCGTCACCGCCGCCGTGACGGAATCGCTCGTCAGCAACAACACCGCGTGCTGCGCGCCCAAGCCGTTGGCATTCATGAACACCGAGATCGGCAGGGGCGCATCACCGGGCGTGAGCTTGATGGGCAAGCCGGGCACGTCGGCGAGGTGGATATCGGGGCTTGAGCCCACTTCAAAGTCGATGTTGGTGATGGTGAGCTCACCCACGCCGGTGTTTTGCAAAAACAGCTGTTGCGCATCCGCAGACCAGCCCAACACGACGTTGCCAAAGTCGATGGCGCCCGGCGTCAGGCTGAGCACCGGCTCGGTGATGAATGCGTTGACGGCGACGCTAAGTGATGGCGTGAGCGCGTCGTTGGTCGCGACCGCAATCGCCCCTGCCATCGCGCCGCCACCGACGGCGTTGAGCGTGACGTCAAAGGTGGTCTCTTGTAGCGGGCCCAGCGTCGCCGCCAGCGCAGCGCCCACCTGCAAACCGCGCTCAGCGCCCGCCACCACGGCCGGCGCCAGCGTGAGGGCGGCGCCCCCGAGGTTGACGACGCGGATGCTCTGCGTGCGCGTGGTGCCGCTGCGTACCTGCGCCATCTCAAGCACCCCGCCCGCGGGATCCACCAACGCCACACGTGGCTCCACGATGGCGGTGCCGCGGACGTTGATGTGCACGAAGGGTTGCTGCGGGTCGCTGGTGGCAACCGTAAGCCCACCCAAAAACGCCTCCGGCGTGGCGGGGGTGAAGGTGACGGAAAACAGCGCGTCGTCGCCGGGGTTGGTGTAGCGCGTCTCCCAGTCAGCGGCGCTCGCGGGCGCAAACACCGCGGCGGTGTCGACGTCCACCGTCACTGGTCCGACGCCAAGCACGCTGTCGGTGCTGCCGTTTGTGACGCGCAGCGCCAGCGTGCCCGAGGCGCCGACAGCGACGTAGCCGAAGTCGAGCGTCTGCGTCTGCAGCAGTGCAATCGGCGCGCCTAAGCTGCGGGTGTTGAGCGGGATGACGTCGGTGCGCGACACCTCAGCGTCGTAGGGCTTTGACCCATCGGAGCTTTCAAAGCTCAGCGCACCTTCGTCAACAGTGCCGTCGCTAGGCAAGTAGCGCACCATAACGTCGAGGCTGGCGTCGCCCGACAACTCAAGCGGTGCGTCGGGCGTCGGCAGATCGATGTCGTCGGTGGCGTTGTCGCCCGCATCGGTCGCGGGGCCGGTCAGCGCGGTGCCGATGCGCATGCTGAAGTCCGTCGAGCTGTCGATCGTCAGGCGCAAGATGCTGACGCGCAGCGTGCCGCCGCCGCGGTTGCTCACCGTCAAGTGTTTTTGGCTATCGCAGCCGAGTGTCACGCAGGCGAAGCCCACGCCAAACGGCGGGTCCACCGCCAAACGCGGCGGATCAGCCTGAGCGGCCGCACACTGCGCGACAGTTTTGCCTTTGCAGCCCGGTGCGGCCACCGGCGACGTACAGCCGGCGCCGACCGCGCCGACTGCAAACATCACGCACGCGACGACGACTCTACGCACGCGACCACCTCGCTGCAGCAGGGGAGGAGCACTCACGGACAGGGGATACCAACCAAAGGATCGCAAAACGTGCCTTGCACGCGTTGCAAATGCGCGATGTCGATCGAGGTGCCGCGCGCGTCGAGGTTCACTTGCGGCGCCGCCACTTCCGTGCCGTCGATCGAGATGTGCAGCGTCACGAGCGAGCTTGCGTGATCAAAGCAGTTGTTGGCGATGACGGCGGAGATTTGGTCGGGCGGAACCGCGATGGGCACCCCCACCGCACCTCCCAAGATGCCCAGCAGCACCGACGCGCCGATGCCCAAGATGTCGGCGAACAATCCCGTCGGCAGGTTTGCGCAGTCCTCGATGTAGTGCGCGCGCGCGATGAAGGTGCCGCCCTCAGCGCCTGTGGGCCCAAGGCCGTACACCAAGATGCGCTCTGGCTCTTCGTACTGACCCAGTGCAATCCAGTTCGACACGCCTTGGCTGCCCTGCAGGTTCCAGTCCGCGCACAGGTCCTCAGTCGACAGCACGACCAAGTTGCCGTTGGCGTCGTTACCGAGGGTGCGGATGGGTTTGGCGCAGCTGAACCCAAGCGGGCTCACGAGCTCCAAATCGACATCGCGAAAGTCGTTGCCGGTCCAGCCATTGTCGGCGTTTTCAAACTCCATCTCCAACTTCAACACGGCGTCGTTTTGCGCGCGCCGTGCGAAGCCGTGCAGCGTGATGACCTCAAGCGTGCCGGTGGTCGGTTCGAGCACGTTTAAAAAGCCCTCGACCGAGTCCTGTGGATTTTGTGGGTTGGCAGGATCGCTCGGTGACGACGGGTTATAGATCAACGTCAGCGGGATGGTGGCACCGGGTTGCACGGGCGGCAGGAAGCTCGGCGACACCACGAAGTCCCCCGAGCCCGACGACAACGTCAAGTTCAGCGGCATTTCGGATTGCCCAAGGTTTTGCACAAACACCTGACGAAACGCCACAAAGCCCACGGGATACGCTTCGCCGACGGGGCAGGCGTCGTTAGGCTGCCCTAAGCAACGGTACTCGATGTCGTTGGCAGACACTTGCAA
>JAYTVG010000742.1:0-3992 GCA_043744135.1 Deltaproteobacteria bacterium
TCGTCGGCGTCGAGCGGCGTTGCCCGCTGCGGTGCTCGTGTCGCCTACAGGAAGTAGGCTCCTCGCTAGCCTTCGTCACGTCGTGGCACGTTGGGCGGGGTTTTTTTCGGGGAGCGGCGGCGGGCGCTGCGGTGCTCGTGTCGCCTACGGGAAGTAGGCTTCTCGCTAGCCTTCGTCACGTCGTGGGCACGTTGGGCGGGTTTTTTCGGGATTTTTGACGTGGTAGGAGAGACGGATGCGGCGCCTTTTTTTGATCGCTTTTTGTGTCGCTGGTTCGCTTGGTTGCGACAAGCCTGCGGCTTCGTCCACGGTGGTGCAGCCAGCAGCGACGGCAAGCTCTGCTGCGCAGGTGCTTTGCATTGCGGAGGCGCCTGCGACCGATGCTGCGATTGACGCGGAGTTGGCTGCGCTGAAGAAGCGCGTGACGGCGGTTGTGGCTGGCGATCGCTTGGGGGTCGATGGCTTGGTGTTGCTGGGGCAGGCTTGGGTGAAAAAGGCGCGCAACAGTGGTGACCCGGGCTTTTATCTGCACGCACAGGGGTGCGCGGGCCAAGCGCTGGTGCTGAAGCCTCAATATCCACCGGCGCAAAACCTGCTGGCCTTGGCGCTGCTCAATGGGCATCGATTTCGCGAGGCTCAAGCGCTCGCTGTTGAGCTACTGGCCGCAGACAAAGACGACATCATGGCGCTGGGCACGTTGTCTGACGCGGCGCTTGAGCTTGGTGACATCGCCGCCAGCGAGCTTGCAGCACAGCAAATGATGGATCTCAAGCCGAGCCTGCCATCGTACGCGCGCGCGTCGTATTTGCGCTGGTTGCGCGGCGCGCAGACGGAAGCGCTTGAGGCCATTCGTTTGGCGTACGACGCTGGGCGTGGGCAAAAAGATCCTGAACCTGGCGCTTGGGTGCTGACCGAAGCGGCGCACATCTTTCGATTGCGCGGCGATCTGGCGGGATCGCTCGCGGGCTACGACAAGGCACTGGCCGAAAAGCCCGACTACGCGCCAGCACTGGTCGGCAAGGCGCGCGACCTGCTCGCTCGCTCGGCCCAAAACGACGTCACCGCGGCGACGGCGCTGTTGACGCAAGCGCTCGCGCTGCACCCGCTGGTCGAGACCGCATGGTTGCTCGGCGAAGCCCACGCGCGGGCCGGCGATAAGACGGCGGCGGACACGGCGTTTGCGTCCGCCAAACGCATCGGGGCGCAGACCGACCCGCGCAACCTCGCGCTGTTTTTGGCCACCAAAAACCTCGAGCTCGACAGCGCCGCCGCCGCCAGCGCCGAAGACCAGCGCGCGCGCGGAGGCATCTACGGTGACGACGTCGCGGCGCTGGTGGCGTTTCGGCGCGGCGACGTCGCCACCGCCAAGACGCTTATCGCCAAAGCAAACGCCCTCGGCACGCCTGACCCGCGCTTGCGCGTGCACGCCGCCATCATCAACGGCGACGCCGCGGCGCTCGAGGTCGCGATGCAACACGGCGGCAGTATCGATGTGCTGCTGGCGCCGTTTGCAGGTGCGCCGTGAACGTTGTTCGCCGCTGCGCACTGGTGTTGGTGCTTGGTGCGGTGTTGGCCGTCGGCTGCAAAAAGCCCGCGGTGACACCCGCTGCCGCCGTGACGACGTCGATCGACGCGGTCGACGACGCTGAGGTCGCGCCAGTGTTGCAAGACCTCGGGCCGCCCGACCTGCTCGCGGTGCGCGTCTGCCAAGCCTTGCACGGTGCCCCGATAAAGCGGCGCGGCGCGTGTTGTGGCGTCGCCGACGCCCACAGCGCCACCGAGGCCACTTGCGTGTCGCAGCTGTCGGCGCTGGTCAAAGGCAGGGCGTCCAGCATCAACGCCAACACGTTGGCGGCGTGTGAGGCCGCGCAAGCACAGACGCTGTCGGGATGCGCGTGGGTGCGCGCGCTCGCTCCCGCGCCACCCAGCGCTTGCAGCGGGCTCATCACTGGCACGCTCGACGACGGCGCACGCTGCCGCTCAAGCCTTGAGTGCCGCGCGGGCTTGCGCTGCCACGGCGCCAGTGGCTTAGATGTCGGGCGCTGCGGAGCACCCCGCGCCGCAAACGCCCTGTGCGGCAGCGGCATGGACGCGATGGGTCTCGCAGTCGGCGTCGCCGACGTCGACCGCGACCACCCCGCGTGTCAGGGATTTTGCCGCATGGGGCGCTGTGCGTCGATCGCAGCCGCGGGCGCGCGCTGCACCGCCTCCATCGAATGCGGCGCCACCAACCGCTGTGAGGCTGGCGTGTGTAAGACCGGCCGCCTGGCGCGCGGTGCCGCTTGCAGCAGTCAGGTCTGCGACGACGACGACCGCTGTATCTCGGGCAAGTGCGCGCCGTTTGCCAACACCGGCGACAGCTGCAGCAACGACTTCGATTGCAGCGTCGGGGGCTGCGTCAAACCCAAGGGCGCCCAAGCGACCGACCTCGGCACGTGCGGCATGCGCTGCACCGTGGGCGTGATGCCTTGAGCGTTGTGCGCGCGGCACTGGCGGGATGCACCGCGCTATGCCGATACTGAAAGCGATGGCCGTTGCCGCTCTCTCCCTCCCCAAAGCGCCGGTCGCTGGCCTCACGGTCACGCGCGGCGGCGTCACAGCGCACGGCACCGTCGATGCGCACGGCACGGTCGATGCGCACCGCACGGTCGATGCGCACGCGGAGGCCCTCGCGCTTTTGGCTGTGACTGCCGTCGCTGCGCACGTCAACATCGCCCTTGCGCTGACGCTGCAAAATCCCGGCAAGGCGACCAAGGCGGCGCGCACGGCGCTGGCGGCCTGGGACGGTTTGTCCGAGGCGGTGCGCACGCACGACGGGGTCACGGCCCTGCACACGCGCTTGCGTGTCTTGTTGGGGGACGCCTCAGCGGGTGCCGTCGGCGTATCGCGACTGGCACCAGCACACGGTGACGGCAGCGCGTTGTCGGCGCACCTGCTCGCGGTCGCTCACGCCGCAGCACCCGAGGTCGAGCGCGCGCTCAGCAGTGGCAAGCCTGCCGACGCGCTCGAGGCGCTCGAGGCGCTCAAGGCGCGCGTCCCTGGCGACCAACAAGCAGACGCGCCGTACAAAGCGCTGCGGCGCAAGTTGCAATCGCAGGCGCAGATGCCCGATCTCGTCGCCAAAGAGGGTGCGTTTGCCTCCCAGCTGGCGGCGCGCATCGCCGCGCGCGTCAAGCCCAACGACGCCTTCGTCGACGGCAAGGTGCTCGGCGGCAAAAAGCTCGCGAAACTCAACCTCGCGCGCGTCGACAACCCGCGCGCGTTTGATTCAGGCGACTTCAAAAGCAAAGGCGCGCACGTGCACGTACGCGGCGCCGCTCACGGTGACATCGAGATCGCGATCGCAGTCCACGACGGCGTTGCCGACTATGCGCTCGTGGCCACCACCGCAGGCAAAGCCGCCAGCGCCGTCGAGGTCGACGACGCCATCGCCCTGGTGCGGCAACGCTTGGCGGTGGATGCGGGCTTTCGCCAACAGCTGCAAAACGAGACCCAAGGCGCGCTCGCGTTGGCGGCGGCGACCGGCGACAGCGGCGCCATCGTCGAGGGCGCGCGCGGCCTGTTGCGCCTCCTTAAATCGCTCGCGACGACTTAAGCGAAACCGCCGAGCGGCGCCGTTGCGACATTGCGAGCGCAACACGGTACGCTCGGCAATGCGCATGTGGATCTTTGCGATCGTGGCGTTGGTGCAAGGGTGTCGCGCGCCCTCACAGTGCGCGTCTGACCGCGGCTGCACCAATGCGATCTGCAACTTTGGCACCTGTGAGCGCGTCGCTTGCAACAGCGACCCAGAATGCGGCACGTCGCGCGAATGCAGTGCCGGCGTCTGCATCGGTGCCTCAAAGTCAGGCGAGGGCGAGGGAGAAGGCGAGGGAGAAGGCGAGGGAGAAGGCGAGGGCGAAGGAGAAGGCGAAGGCGAAGGCGAAGGTGAGGGCGAAGGAGATGCGGCGTGCCCGTTTGCCCGAGTGACGACGCAAGCCGGCAACACCCTC
>JAYTVG010000743.1:0-3991 GCA_043744135.1 Deltaproteobacteria bacterium
ACAAGCGCAGTGAGCTTTCGCTTTGAGCGCGCCCGACCCACCCGCCACCGACGAACGCATCTTGCAGAGCTATTTGCAGCAGCGCCAACAGCGACAAGACACCGGCATGCAATACCGCACTTATATGCGCTGGAGCGGGCGCGCGCTTGAGATCCCCGTCAGCGTCGTGGTCGGCTTGTTTTTGGGGCGCTACATCGGCGGCCACCTCGGCCACCGTGACGTCGGCGCGGCCCTCGGCATCGCGTTTGGTGTCGCCACCGCCGTGCGCGCCGTGGTGCGGTTGGTGCGTGCGTATCAACACGAGGAGGCGGATGATGCTTGAGTCTCCCGACGACGACGACGACGCGTACCTTCCCGACCCCGATGCGGCACCCACCGCTGAAGGCCGCGCGGCACAAGCGATCGTCGAGATGAAGCGGCTGGTGTGGGCGTCGCTGCAGGTCTCCGTCGCCATCGCCATCGCGATTGTGTGCGTTGAGTGGGCGCTTGGACGCGCACACCACACGAGCTTGGGCTTCGTGTTGGGTGCCGGCGCCGCCACCGTTAACTTGTGGTTGCTCGCGAGCGGCATTTTGCAGCTGTCCCGCGACGACGGCGCCACCACGCGGGGCGCCGTCGCGCTGGTGGGAAGTTTCACCGGCCTGGTTGTGTGCGCTGCGTGGGTGGTGTTTTTTGCGCGCACGTGGACGCTGGGCTTTGCGCTGGGCCTCGCTGTCCCCGCGCTCGGCGGTCTGTGGTACGCGCGCACGTTGTCGCGATGACGCGCGCGCGATGGTGACGGCGGGCTGCGACGCGTTGCGGCCCGACACTTTTCGCGTAGCGTCTCTTGATGCTCACGTCGCGCCCGCCGCCCGCACCGTCAAAACACCTTGAGCGCTTCGACAACCCCGCGTCGGTGCGCGACTACGACATCGTGTTTGATTGCCCCGAGTTCACGTGCTTGTGTCCGCTCACGGGCCAACCCGACTTCGCGCGCATCGAGATTCGCTACACGCCCTCGCGCTATTGCGTCGAGTCCAAGAGCCTCAAGTTGTATTTGGGGAGCTTTCGCGATCGCGGTGCGTTTCACGAGAAGGTCACCAACACCATCGCCGACGACCTGATCGCGGTGCTCGCGCCCCGCGCCATGACGGTCACGGGATTTTGGAATGTGCGCGGCGGCATCTCCACCGTCGTCGTCGTCAAGCATGTCCACGGCCGCGGTCGGCGCATCCCGTTGCGCAAAGATGTCGGCGTGCGCACGCGCTAGTGCACGCTGTCAGCGCGGGCGTCGTTGTGCGAGTGCTGCGTGCAGCGCCGCCGACGTCGAGCGGGCTAACGCGATGGCCCGCTTACCGAGCGGCGTTTTGCCGTTGGGATCGAGCCGGGCGCCCGCGGTGAGGTCGTCAAGAGCACCGGCAAGATCGCCGCGGCGCAGCAGCAAGTCGGCGCGGTTGACGCGCGCGGTGAGGTTTTTGGGGTCGAGTTTGGCAGCGACGTTGTACAGCCGCAGCGCTTCGTCGTCGTCACCTGAGCGGCCATGGATGGCGCCCAGCAGTGTCGCGAAGTACGCGTCTTTGGGATTTGCCACCATCAGTCCCTCTAAGATGGCGGTCGCGCGCGCACTTTGCCCGTGCTCAAACAAGCGGTGCGCGGTGAACGCCAACCCGTACGCCTCGGAGCGCGTCAGCCCCATCGCCTCAGCGAGCGTCAGCTCTTTTGCGAGGTACGCGTCGATCTTTTCGCTGCGAGTGACCGCCACTTTTTTTTTCGCGACGCTGACCGTAGCGACAGGACGAGGTTTGGAAGGAGGTGCTGCCATGCGTCACGCTAGCACGCAGCGCGGCCGTCGATGGCGCGGCGACGCCGGTGCTCGAATTCACCGACCACAATTGAATTGCCCGACCTTGGGAGGTGAACAATTGAATTCACCGAACCATCAAATTCATCGACCGTGGCAGATGCACTGACGTCGAGAGCTCAACAAGCAAGTCGCGAACGCCCGACGCTAACCGCGCACCTTAAGCTTTGGTGTTGCGAATCGCCGTCATCGCCTGCTCGTGCATGGTCGCGAGCGTGTTTGACACGGCGTTTTGCAGCTCCGTCATCTTTTGGATCTCGTTTTTGATCATCTCGAACTGCATGTTGCGGCTGCTGGCGTCGACGTCGCTTTGCGCGCGAGCGGATTGCACCGCGGCGTCGTTTGGCAGGCCGCCGGGCTTGTTTATCTCCTCGGCCGCGCCGCGCACGGGCGCGCCCTGTAGCTCGCCACGGACCGTCGAGTTACCTGAATTGCGCGGTGCACCGGCCAACGCTTGCGGGCGGGGTGCGGATGTCGGGCCTTGGGCGGGCACGGGGAGCGATGCGCGCGGTGCCACGTCCACAGGCGCCGTCGGAGCGCTCGCGACGGGGCTACCGACGGCACCGCCACGCAGCGCGGGCGGCAGCTGTGAGGGCGCACGGGCGCGCAGCGGCGTGGGCGCTGCAGCGCGGTCAGGTGCGCTGCTGGTCGCCGGCGGCGTGGGGACATTGGTCGCGGGGGGGCAGTTGTCGGTGGGCGGCCGTTCACCCGCCGGCGGGGTGGCCGCGCCGTCCTCCGGTGACACGACCACCGGGGGTGGTGGCGTCTCAACGGGAGGGGGCGTCTCGGCCGGTGGTGGTGTGGCAGCGGCAGTCACATTGCCGCCTCCTCCTCCACCTCCATCACCGCCGCCGCCGCAAAAGCCCGAGATCTTTTTTTGGCCGGCCTTGGCTGCTTTTTCGAGCTGCGCGAGCGGCCCGCCAATGGACGGGGGGGCCGGCGGCTCCGACGCGTAGCCGCCCTGGGGGGCGCCGTGCACAAACGTGTGCGCTGGGTCGTCGATGGCGTGGGGGTTGGCGCTCGACACCGCGAGCTGCGCAAACGCGTCGCTCGACGCCTTGCCCTGGGTCGAGGTGTTGGCGACCAGCGCCGCATCGAGCGCCTTGAGCGCGTTGATGGTGCCGGTCTTGACGTCCACCATCTGTTCGGCGCGCCGCTGCAGCTCCGCGGGAGACAGGCCGGTCATCTGCGATAAGTTGACGAGGGGCTGTTGGCTCATGGGACTCCAGTGGCGGATCGACGGCGGGTGAAACGAGAGTATCGTCAAGGAGACGGCGTTGACGCTAGCGCGCGATGATCTCGTCGAGCCAGTGCGCAACTTGGGTGGCGGCGGGCTGCGCAAATGCTTTCGCAACACGGGTTTGCGCGGTTGTCCGCGCCTTCACACAGTGCTGCGGACGAAGTGTGTGAATTGTGTGTGGCGAAGCGTGTTCGACGCGGTGCGACATTTCCCACATGGGCACTTTAAACGGTTTTGCGGGAGGACGGGCACGGTGGCCCAACTGTTGAATGAAGAGGGTTGACCCAACGCACAGGAGCCCTCGATGCAGCCCAACGACGACATGAGCCCCGCCACTGCGAAGCGCCTGACGCTGTCGGAACTGTTGGTGCGTGCGCTCGATGACGACACCGTCGCCGACGAGCGCGACAACGAACGTGAGCGTTCAGACGACGACGAAGGCGCCTTCGGGGGGTAGCTCGTCGAACTGCGTTGTTCGCGTTTGTGGGATCGGCGGCTTGGCTAGCGCTCGAGCACATCTGTTGCTTGACCGCGGGCCCCTGGGCCGACGTCACTCGTGCCGCCTGCCCCGCCGCTGCCGTGGGCCAGCGTGACATCGAGCTGGCTGAGGTGGGTGAGGTCGTCGACTTGCAGCGCTGCCGAGCTGCCACCGCCACCGCCACCGCCTGCACCGCCACGGCCGCCATCGCCACCCCGACCGCCGGCGCCGCCACCACCGCTGCCGTCAAAGCCGATGCCGCCGCTGCGGCCCGCGCCGCCGACGCCGCGCGCGCCTGGCGCGCCTGCACGTCCCCCGTCGCCGCCGCCCTGAGACACCAGCGTGCTGTGGTTGACCGTCAGCTGCATGCCGACCAGCACGACAGCGTACGAGCCACCGCCTTTTTTTCCGCCGGCGCCGCCGCCACCGCCGC
>JAYTVG010000744.1:0-1253 GCA_043744135.1 Deltaproteobacteria bacterium
CTCGACGCCAACACCACGCCGTCAGCGGTGGCGCGGTTGTTGGTCGCGCGCGGCGAGCTGACGACGCGCACAAATCCCAAGCTCGCGCTGACCGACGCGCAACAAGCCATGCGGTTGTGGGGCGGCAAACCTGACAACGAAGATGCGTATCGCGTCGGCGAGCTCATCGCCGTCGCTGCGCTGTTGGCCGGCGATCCGCACGGCGCAGTGGCGGCCGCGACACAGTGGGTGGCGCTCGCGCAAAAACAAGCGCGCATCTTGGAGGAGATTCCCGCGCGCCGTCGCTTGGCCGAAGCGCTGTCGGCGATCGGCGACCGCTTGCAAGCGCGCCAGGAGCTCAGCACCGCGCTCACACTTGCAATCGATAGCGGCCATCGCGCGGAGGAGGCGTCTGTGACGGGCGCCCTCGCCCACGAACTGTTTTTGTCGGGGGCGTACAGTGAGTCGATCGCTCGCTATCAAAATGCCGCAACGTTGTCGGCGCAGATGGGTCAGATCATGGACCGTGCGCTGTGCCTCAAAAGCATCGGCCGCTGCTATCTGTTCAAAGGTGAATACGATCGCGCGCTCGACCACTTGCGTGCAGCGCTTGATGCTTTCGATAGACAGGGAGACCTCGGCAACTCCATCGCGGCGCGTTGCGATGTCGCCCTGGCATTTTTGGCGAAGGGCAATACCGACGAGGCGCACGAAGCGCTCAAGGCCGCGAGCAAGCGCCTGCCGCCGCAAGGGCTCGACCAAGCGCGCGCCGAAACCTACGCCGCGCAAGGGGCGCTGTTTACCGCCCGCAGCGACTTTAAGCGCGCGCGCATCGCGTTTTTAAACAGTGCCGCCATCTACCGCCGCGTCAAAGATCGCATGGCGCTCGGTGGCGTCGTTGTCGGCTACGCGCAGTTGTTACTGCGGGTCGGCGAACCACAGCGCGCGTTTCGGCTGTGTCGGCGTGCAGAGACGACGTTTTCGGATCTCGACGCGCGTGGCGAACTCAAACGCCTACAACCGTTGCTCAACGCCGCGCACGGCCTGTCGCAAAAGCGCGCGGGTCACTCGCGGATCGCGTTGCGTTGAGACCCCGCGTAGCTGCAACGTCGAACGGCACCGACCAGGCCGCCGGCGATCGACACGAACGCGGTTTCCCTTGCGGCCGATGCTGCTATCAGCGCCCACGTGTACAGCAATGTTTTCATTGAGACGCTCGCGTTTGAACTGCCGCCGATCCGCGTGAACTCGAGCGCCATCGAGGCTGAGCTCGC
>JAYTVG010000745.1:0-3981 GCA_043744135.1 Deltaproteobacteria bacterium
TGCGGCTCCGAGGACGACGCGCGGTCGGCGATGTCGAGCGGCACGCTTTGGTAGTAGCGCGCGTAGCTGCCGAACAGCTTCATGCGACCGCTTTGAAACGGATCAAAGATCAAACCCGCGCGGGGCGAGAGCTGGTTTGGCAGCGCCAAGCCGATGCTGTTGTCCGACGCCAAGATATACTCGTTGTCCCAGCGCACGCCCACGTTGAGCGTGACGAGGTCAAACGCGGTCCAGCTGTCTTGCACGAAAGCGCCACCGTACAAGCTGCGGGTGGTCCAATGAAAGGTCTCTGAGACTTCCGGCTGATCAGGGCCAGTCAGAAAGCCGAACTGACGGTTGTCTGACCACGTCGTGCCGCTGCGGTTTTCACGGTAGCGCCGTCCGCCCGAGTAGCTGCGCATGTTGTCATACGAGGCATAGCCAAGGCCGATGCCAGCCTTAATCACGTGAATGCCGAAGAAATCGAGCAGGTAGGTGGTGACCTGGTTGAGCCGCAGCGAATCAAACGCTGCGTCGTTGATGAAATCGGGGCCACCTTGCGCGTATTCGGTCACGGGGCACGCTGGCGATCCGTCGTCGAGCGTCGCGTCGCAGCCGGCGCCCTTGGGCACGTCTTCGAATTCGGTGATGGAACGCGGGAACGGATTGCTGCGGCGGTACTGCACGCGGGGCAGCGCCGACAGGCCCTTGCCGCTGTCAATGGTGCTGCCGTCGGAGGGCAAGCGACCGCCGATCTCGTGATGCCAGCCGATCGACGTGTCGAAGCGCAGTTTGCGCTCGAGCAACGCGGCGTCCCACTTCAAGTTGGCGTCGAGCGCACCCGAGCGATAGATGTGCGCGAGAGCCGAGTACTGCCCTTCGAGGCGCAGCGATTCCGGGCGGCCGGTATCTGGCGTGATGCCGTATTTGCCGCCTCCGCCCGACACGGTGGGCGTGGCGAACACCGAAAACGTCAGCCGATTGTCTTGCGTCACAAGCCACGTGAGTTTGGCGATCGCCTGCAGCGACGTCGATTCCGCTTCATAGGTCTGTAGCGTGCCACTCAGCGGCTGCCCGGCGACGGAGTACAGCTGGCGATCGAGCTTGAAGCTTTGGCGCGACAGGTTTGCGCCGGTGAAAAACCACAAGCGATCTTGCAGCACCGGTCCGCCTAGCTCAAAGCCTAGGTCGCCGACGTAGTTGAGGCGCTGGTTGACGCGGATCGACGCGCCCTCGTTGGGCGGAATGGTGCGGATGCCCTCAAGCTGGCCGGGGGAAAAGTTACCAAACGCGGAGCCGTGAAATTGGTTGCCGCCAGACTTGGTTGACACGTCGAGCAAGCCACCGGTGGCGCGGCCGTATTCGGGCAGGTAGCCGCCCGTGAGCACGCTGACCTCATCGATAAACTCGAGCGACAGCGGCGTACCGTTGTAGCCGTACGCGGTGTTGTTCACGCTGACGCCGTCGACGACGTACTGGTTTTCGGGTGACGTGGTGCCGTTGATGGAGGCGCCGTACGCGTCGTTTTGCACTTGGGGGATGAGCACCGCGGCCCCCTCAAAGCCACGTTGCCCGCCATTTTTGCCGCCAGGTGCGACCATGGGCAAACGACGAATCATGTCTTGGTTGACCGCGCCGCCAGTTTGCGTGCTGCCGACGTCGATGACGGGCGACGACGCAGTCACCTTCACGACGTCTGTGGTGGCGGCGCCGACGCCATACAGGCTCGAACCCTCGTGATACATGACGGCATCCTCTCGCAACGTGGCGTTGGCGCGCACGGCGATGCCGGCGATGGGCTCGCCCGAAAACAGCTCCTTTTGAAAGCTCAGCGTGTACAAGCCGGCGGGTAGCCCATCAATGCGGTAACGGCCCTGCGCGTCTGTGGTGGAAGCAAGCTCGCCCTGCAGCGCCACACCTTTTGCTGTGACCATCACGCCCACAACCGGGTCGCCGGTTTCGCCGTCTACGACGTCGCCCGTGAGCACGCCTTGGTCGCCGACCGCCGACGCGGAGGTGGCGATCAGACTCCCGAACACCACTGCCGCGGAAAGGATGAGGTTGCGCATGCGGCCGGCCTAGCACCGATCGCATATTGTGTGCAGGGGGCGATCCGCAACCGACGAATTCATCAACAATGCAATCCATCGACCCTAGGAGCTTGCACTGACGCTCAACAGCGACCGGCCCACCCCGAATCAACACAACGCGTGTCTTGTGTATTCCGACTGCCAACATCGCCGACCCGATCAACGCAGCAAACGCGCGAGCAGCCGTTAGCGCTCGGGCGACGACAGCAACCGATCGAGGCCGGAGCCGAGCCCCAAGCCAGCGCACATCTGCCTGAAGGTTGCGGGCGGCGCCGCGGCCAGCTCGCGAGGTAATAGCGCGTCAGGATCCGAGTGCGCGAGGCGCCATGCGTGCAGCGGGAGCTCGCCGGCGGGCGTGGGATCGCGGCGTTTGTCGCCGTAGCGCGTGTCCCACAGCAGGGGGTGGCCGATGGCTTTAAAGTGGCGACGAATCTGATGCGTGCGCCCGGTGAGCAGGCGCGCCACCACCAAGCTGCAGGATCCTGCGCTTTGCACGACGCGAAACGCCGTCTGCGCCGGCTCGATCTTGCCGGTGCCCTTGTCGCGAGGCCGCCGCGCCGCCAACGCAATGTCGATCGTGCCCTGCGCTTTTGGCGCACCGTGCACCACCAAGAGGTATTCTTTGACGACGTCACCGCGGGTCCACGCGGGCAGCGTGCAGGCGAGCGCGTGGCGCGACAGACACGCCACCACCAACCCCGACGTCGGCCGATCTAACCGCCCAAGAAAACTCGGACCTAAAAATCCCGGCTCGACATCAAAGCCCGCGCGGATGGCACCAAACAAGCTGTCGTCTTCATGCACGCCGACGCCGCCGTGCATCGCCAAACCGGCCGGCTTGTTGAGCACCAGCACACCTTGGTCATGGTGAATGACGTCGACGTCAAACTCGTCACCGTCCGCAGGCGCATCGTCGGCGTGTTGCGGCGTCACTCGATCTCGGAGGTTTTGATGAACTCGGGCGCCTTGATGCGGTAGGTCTTTTCCACGTGCGCCATCAGTTCGTACAGCGCCTGCTCAAAGCGCCGATCCGGGCGCGGCTGACCCTCGAAGTCGGCGTAGAAATTCCCCGTCCAGCACGCGTCGTCGTGACATTCCCCATCCACCCAGATGATGATGGCCCGCTGCAAATCCGTGACGTTGTTGCGGATGCGGTCTTGGCGCGCCGATTCTTTCATCGGGCCAAACAACGCCAAACCTGTCGCGGTCATGCCGCGCACATCCATGCCTTGGCCGTGAAAAAAGTACAGCACCGGGTAACGCTCCTTGGTGTTGTAAAAGTAGTCGGGCGGCAACATCACGCCGTAGTCGTAGGGCTTGCCTAAGATTTTGGAGTCGTACGACGTCACAAACGAGAAATCCTGCAAGCGCCCCTCAGGCGAGCCGAGGTCCTCGATGCCGCCGCCGATCGCTTCGTTGCGCCCCTGTGCAGGCATGCGCGCGCTCAAGAAGGAAAACAGCGTGAACAGCCGGTTGACGACGTCGGGCCCGACGTGGTTGCCGTCGCCGAGCACGTCATCGGAGCCCGGGCAGATGGACTTGTCGCCGTAGCGCAGGTACGCCACTTGGCCCATGGCGCGGCGCGAATAGTCAGCGTCGAAGTACACGTAGTTGCCGTTGTCGACGCCCGGCAAATTCTCAAAATCATCGTAGACGTTGGCGGTCGCGCGTTTTTTGACCTCGTTGTACAAGGCGTTTGTGCCTTGCGCCGTGTTGAGAAAATCACGGATGCCGGCGTCAAACCAGACGTCGAGGCGGGCGACTTGCGCGTCGCTCATCGCCTTCCAATACTCGCGGGGCGAGCGCGCGATGCTGCGCGCGAGGTTCGGCGCCAGATCGTACTTACCGTTGCCTTCGCCGAAGTCCGCGGTGGCAGAAACGCCATCGAGTCCGTCGTCGTCGTAGGCTTCGC
>JAYTVG010000746.1:0-3974 GCA_043744135.1 Deltaproteobacteria bacterium
CTTCCCGCAGTCCAATGACCTAAAAACGCCTGGTCACAGCAACTCCGACACCGGCACGTCAACGGTGAATGACACATTGGTCACCGATGACCACCGCAACCAGCTGATTTTAAAGACGCAGATCAGCTACTTCTTAGAGGGGTTTTTAGGAGACCACGAATTTAAAGCGGGTCTCGAAGGGACCGTCGCTTGGAATCAAACCGAAGACGGCGTGCCTGGCGACAAGACCTTCCAAGATCGAGGCATCGCAAACGCGGGCAGCAGCATCGATGGCGCCGGCGACCCCTTCCAAGTGACCGTGTACGACGGCTCCCTCAAAAAGTTCGTCTGGTCAAATCTCGTCACGGGCTTCGTGCAAGACACCTGGCGACCGTTTCGCACCCTGACGATCCGACCGGGCCTACGTTTTGACTCGAGCCGCGGCTACAACGAAAGTGGCGTTGAAGTGACCAGCTTCAACTCGCCCTCGCCGCGCTTTGGCGTCGCTTGGGATCCGTTTGGCGACGCCAAGACCGTGCTGCGCGGCGGCTATTATATGTACCACGAAACAGGTCTGCTTTTGGTGCCCAGCTTCGTTGGACGCAGCCAGGGTTCTAGCGTGTATGAATACAACCCTTCAACCGAGAAATATGACATTTTTGTTTCGTCGTCTGGCGGCGAGGCTGGCGTGGCGTTTAAGCCCGGCATGAAGGCTCCGGTGATGCATGAGGTGCTGTTCGGCATTCAGCGCGAAATCTTTGACGACGCTGCGGTGTCGGCCGACTTCACGTACCGCTACCGCCAAAACATGTTCGAAGATGACGAGTCAAACATCATCTGGGACAAAGATGGCAAAAACCAGGTCGGCTATGTCGACGGCAAGCCGCACTTCACCTTCTCGGTCGGCACACCCGACAAAGCGATCGGCCAGTACTACGGCATCGACTTGGCCTTTTCGAAGCGCCTGAGCGACCGCTGGCAAGCGGACGTTTGGTACACGCTGTCGAAGCTCGAAGGCTCCGTTGAAAACCTCGTCACGTACGCTTTCGACAACCCCAAGCAGGCAGCTTACGAATACGGCTACCTCGAAGACGACGTGCGCCACAAGGCACGCGGCACGTTGACCTACGACCTGCCCTTTGGTTTTCAAGTTGGCGCCTCCGCCATCTACCAATCGGGCCGCCCGTATTCGAAGCTGTTCACGAACGACTTTTACGGCGGCTTCAACGATCGCCACGCGCGCCGCGGCTTTGATCCTAAAGACGTCAACAACCCCAACGACGACGTCGAATTGCGCCTGCCGGATTCCATCCGATTGGACGCACGTGCCGCGTGGCGCTTGAAGGAATTCACCACGCAAGACATTTGGTTGATCGCAGATGTGCGCAACCTGCTCAACTCGCGTCCCACCACGTCGATCGAAAACCGCGATGTGGCACCGGGCGGTCCGACGAAGTTTGGCGATGCCATCTCGCGCGAGAGCCCCACGCAAGTGACGCTCGCGCTGCGCTACATGTTTTAGCCGCTTGCAGGCGCCAGCGCTTGTGAGCGCTAAAGCTTCCGACCCGGTGGTCGGGAGCTTTTTTTTTGCCATGTGAGTCGCCATGGCGATTGCTGACGACGTTGATCCTGATGCTGACGCGCACGTGTACGGGGATGCTGACGACCTCGAAGATGCTGCGCGCGCGGCCGAGGCGCACGACGATGACGAGCCGCAAACGCTGGTGCCGCTCGGCGCCATCTTGCAGCAGATCCAACAACACTCCGCGCAAGTCGCCACCGAGACCGCGCACGACGTGCTCAAGCGATTGCGCACGCCGCCGTCTGCACTCGACGCTGAGCGGGCGGTCCTCGGTGCGCTGCTCATCGAACCCAACAGCTACGAAGCGGTGGTCGACGAGGGACTGCGGCCCGACGATTTTTACCGCCCGACGCACGGCACGGTGTTTCGCGTGATCGCTGAGTTACATGCTGCTGCTGAGCCCATCGACGCGCTCACGGTGGTGGATGAGTTGCTGCGTCGCGGCCAGCTCGACGCCGTCGGTGGTGCTGCTGCCATCTCGCAGCTTGAAGCGATGTTGCCGACCGCCGCGCACGTCGGTGCCTACGCGCGCTTGGTGCGTGAAAAGAGCACGCTGCGGCGTTTGATTGAAACCGCCACCAACATTGTGCAAAGCGCGTACCGGCAAGATCGGCGTGTGCTTGAGATCATCGACGAGGCGGAGCGCGATATTTTGCAGATCAGCGAAGGGCACGCGCGCAAAGGCATCGTGCCGATGCGTGAGTTGGTGGACCGCGCCACCAAGCAGCTTGAAAAAGCCTTCAACAACAAAAGCGCCATCACAGGCATCGCGAGCGGTTTTCGCGACTTGGACAACCTGACGAGCGGGTTTCAACCGGGAGAGCTCATCATCGTGGCCGCGCGGCCGTCGATGGGCAAAACCGCCTTCACACTCAATATCGCGTCGCACGTCGCCACCCGCGTGCAAAAACCGGTGATGTTCTTCTCTTTGGAAATGGGCGCCGAGCAACTCGTGCAGCGCTTGATCGGTAGCGAGGCGCGCATCGACATCTCCAACATTCGGCGCGGCTTCATCCAGCGCCATGAATGGTCAAAGCTCGCCGAAGCTGCGGGGCGTTTAAGCGAAGCACCGATGTACATCGACGAAACGCCCTCCATCACCGTCGCCGAGATGCGCAACAAGTGTCGACGTCAAATGCACGAGACCGGTTTGTCGATGGTGATCGTGGACTACTTACAACTGATGACGGGGCCGCAGGGCTACGACAACAAAGCCACAGAAGTCGCCGAGATCAGCAAAGGCCTCAAGACCATCGCGCGCGAACTCAGCGTGCCGGTGATCGCGCTATCGCAGCTCAACCGTGGCGTCGAAAGCCGCACCGACAAGCGGCCGATGATGAGCGATTTGCGTGAGTCGGGCGCCATCGAGCAAGACGCTGACGTCATCGCGTTTTTGTACCGCGAGGAATACTACAGCAAGGACAAAACCCCAGAGGACAAGCTCGGCATCGCGGAAGTGATCATCGCAAAACACCGCAACGGCCCCACGGGCAGCGTCGACATGCGGTTTTTCTCTAACATCACGCGCTTTGAAAACATCGAACGCATCCACGACGAATACACCGGCTGAAGCTAACTTTAGGACCGATGGATCGTTTCAAGGGACTGTGCGTCGGTGCGATGCGTGTTGACTCGTCAGCGATTGTTCGGGACCGTGCCCGCATGATCGACCTCAAAGCGCTCGAAAACGATCCCGATGGTTCAGCCGCCGCCCTGCGTCGACGTGGAGCGGTGCCAGCGCTCGATGAGATTTTGCAGCTGTCCGCGCACCGCAAGCACATCATCCGCGACAAAGAAGCGCAGCAGGTCGAGCGCAACCGCATCAATGAAGCGATGAAGAAGGCCACAGCGCAAGAGCGCGACGCGATTCGCGACACCATGCGCGCGGTCGGCGACGCGATCAAAGCGATGGAGACGCAGCAGCGTGACGTCGAGGAACGCCTAAACGCCCTGGCGCTGGTCGTGCCCAACACCCCACTCGCCGACGTACCCGACGGGACCGACGAGCACGGCAACGTGGAGGTGCGTCGATGGGGCACGCCGCGCACGTTTGATTTCGCGGTGAAAGACCACCTCGACGTCGCCGCGCGTTTGGGTTTTGTCGACACCGAGCGCGCAGGAAAGATCTCGGGCGCGCGCTTCGCATTTTTGCGTGGCATGGGTGCGCGCTTGGAGCGTGCGCTCGCGAGCTTCATGCTCGATTTTCACTTGAGCAAAGGCGACACGGAACTGGCACCGCCGTACCTTGTGTCGCGCCAAGCGTTGGTCGGCACCGGGCAGCTGCCGAAGTTTGAGGACGATTTGTTCAACGTCTCATCAGGGCCGCCAAAGCTCGACGACAACGGCGCTGTGGTCGAGGGCGGCTTATGGCTCATCCCCACCAGCGAAGTCCCCATCACCAACTACTACGCCG
>JAYTVG010000747.1:0-1248 GCA_043744135.1 Deltaproteobacteria bacterium
GTCGAGTGGCACCACCCCATCAAACGCAAGAATCACAACCTGTCGCATCTGTTGATGCTGTAGCGGTTGCTGCTCGCGCGCAAGCGTTGGCAGAAATCAAGCGTAGATTGTCGTTTCTGCCGGTGGCTGCGCGCAAGCTTTGGCTGCACCATCCGTCCATCTCCCGAGGTCGATGAATTGTCGCGGCCCTCCTTCACAAGATCCCACACAAAAGAGACCCCATGAACCCATTGCACCAGCCTCCACCCGTGCACTCTGTCGATTTCGTCGTCGCTGTCGTCGCCGCGGTGGTGTTCATCATCGTCATGTCGCTGATGCGAGAACCGTCGCGCCAACGCTTCAACGCCATCTTGGTTGCGGGAGCCGGCGCGGCGTATTTGAGCAGCGGGCTTGGTGGTTTGGAGCTTGTGTTCTGCACGATCATGACGGTGCTCGCGTACCGCGGCCTCAACCACTACGCGTTCATCGGCGCGGCATGGCTGTTACATTCCGCGTGGGACGCCGTTCACCACATGCTCGCGGATCCGATCGTCATCTTTGCACCCACGTCGTCGGCCGGGTGTGCGGTCGCGGACGCGCTCATCGCCATCTGGTTCATCGCAGGTGCACCCGACATTCGTACTGTGTGGCGCCGCGCGAGGCCGGCGCTTGGGGCATCTTGAGCAACCTGCAGCACGGCCCCCGCGCGGTGTTAAGGCGACCGCGTCCGGGCGTGCAGCTCTTGCAAGCGCGCGAGGTTTGGCGTGGTCTCTTTGCGCCACAGGCGTTTGACCTCGTCAACCACCGCGGCGTTGATCGGTGTCGGGATGCCCACACGCGCACCGGCGCTGACAACTTCTCCGTTTAAAAAATCCACCGGGGGCTCTCGGCCGCGCTCAAGAGCTGCAAGCATCGACGAGCGCAAACGCCGAAAACGCGCGCCAACCGCAAGCATGACGGCGTGCTTGGCGACCAGCGACGCAGAACCTGGTGCCACCATTTCTTCGGACGTGAGCGACAGCCACTCGAGGTCGATGGTGCCCGCGACCTTCTCAAGCGGCACGTGCAGCGCCACCGCGGTGTTTGCCGCCTCCGAGATCACCTCCAAAAACAACCGGCGTACGAAGCGGTGGCGCATCAACGCACCTAAGCGCTCGCCGCCCAAAGTACCGAGGCTTGAGATCGCGCAGTTGATCGCGAGCTTTGACCAGCGCGCACCGCGCAGATTTTCAGTCGTGGTGGTGGGGGCCACGTCCGCGAGCACTTCGG
>JAYTVG010000748.1:0-1248 GCA_043744135.1 Deltaproteobacteria bacterium
GACGAGGCAACGAAACCTGTCAGCGCAACGGCGACTAGCCCGCGCATGGGTTGTCCGTTTCTTGCGACAGCTCTTGCGACACCACCACCAACGGCATGCCGTGCAGCGTGGTTCCCTCGGCGCCCAACAGCACGCCATAGATGAGGCCAGGGCGTGGATGTCGATACGCGCGCATGCCCAAGCCGTCGTCGCCACCCGGCACTTGGCGCCATGCAACGGCGGTGGGGATGGCGTCGCCGCTGCAGACGTCGCCCATCACCACTTCGCAAAACGCGTACGTCCCCGGCGCAAACTTGCCGTGCTCCCCTTGCGGATAGCGCTCAACATGTTCGTTGGTGCACGACAACACGCGCGTGGGCACCAAGTCAGGGTTGGTGCTGTAGTCCATGTCGCGCGGTTCCACGCGGGGGATGTCGTCTTGTGAGGGTGCTTCACGCAAGCGCGCCTGCAACTCCGCGTCATCGGCCTGCGCGTAGCAGTCGGTCACCGGTATGCGATCAGAGCAGCCCTGCGCAGCACAACACCGCACCTGCGCAACAACAACATCCGCCACAGGTTGCACCTCGTCGTCGTGGGCGGTGACACCGGTGGCTGTCTCAGTGGAGCTGATGCTTTGAGCCGCGGCGTCTTTCGCTGGGGGAGGGTCAGATCCGCGGCTAGCCGCAAACGCGGCGGCAGATGCACCAAGAATTAGGAGAGAGAGAGAGAGCAACCCGCATGCCGTGATCATACACCGCGCAATGATGGCCGCCAACAGCAACGACGTCGGTGCTAGGCGACCGCTCGTGCCATTTGAGGGTTTCGCGTCGTCACCACTGCGGTGGACACCACCACTTGGCCGGGCCCGTATGGATCGGATCCGTGTTCGCGCGCGCAGCGCCACGAACGAACAAGCCGCGAAGCGTCACTCGATCGGGGCATCGCCGTCGACGAGGCCGCCGTCACAGGCAGTGTCGGTGGCGACGTTGTGCTCGGGGTCAAACAGGAACGCCGTCGCTGCGGCGTCGACGCATGCGTTGCCCACGCCCCACATCACGTGGTGGCCGCCGTTGATGGTGATGGACGCGACCGGGGCGCCGTCGTTGCGCAGCCGCGCGGCCATCCCCGCGCCCTGATCGAAGGGCGTCGCCACATCCGCGCTGGCGTTGATGAACAGCGTAGGCACCGACGGCACAAAGCGCGGCGGCAACGGCTGCAGCGTCGGCGCGGTCGGCCACGTGGCGCAGGGCAGGTCGCCGTAGAAGCTGG
>JAYTVG010000749.1:0-14118 GCA_043744135.1 Deltaproteobacteria bacterium
CCGAGGGGCTGTACCTCATCGATCGCCTGAAGCCGGATTCGACGTACCACCTCGCGCTGCACGTCGACTATCCAAACGTGACGGACTTGGCGGCGAGCAAACGTTTAGCGATCGCTGACCCTGGTGGGGAGATTATGGTGCACGGCGATTGCGTGACCATCGGTTGCATCCCGTTGACGGACGCCGCTATCGAGCGCGTGTACTTGCTCGTCAACGACGCGCGACAGCGCGGTGCCGCCATCCCGCTGCACATTTTTCCGCGCAAACTCGACGAGACGGGCGTGACTGCATTGATGGCCACGTCGCCCAGCGACGAGCTGCGCGAATTTTGGTTGGCTTTGGTGCCAATCGAGCGCGCATTTGAAAAGACCCATCGAGTGCCACGGGTTCGCGTCGGCAAAGACCATCGTTTCGTACTGCGTTAGCTCGCCATCGCAGCGCGCAGCTCTTCGAATGCCGGCGCTGTTGGCTGTAACGCACCGCGGCTATCCCGCTGAGTAAAGTAGCGTTCGACCAAGAACCGATACGAGCCCGCGTCAGCGACGAAAAACAGCGATTGCAAGATGAAGTAGTCTTTGGGACACATGCCCACTTCGCGCGCCAGTTGCCGCAGCTCGCCAGCAGCGTCGTCGACGCTGCGGTGACGCCGAGGTTGCAGCATCTCGCCGATGGCGTCGTTGTCCACGAGCGCGCGCATGATGGCGATCTCTTGCGTCGAGAAACCAAATTTGGTCGCGAGCGCAACCAGCACCGGTGTTGTTATCGCGTGCTGTCGCTCTCGATCGCCCGCCTCCACGGCCGTTGGCTTACCGACGTCATGCAGCGTCAACATAAAGCGCATCATGGGTTCAAACCTGACACCGTCGGGCACGTTGACGTCGTAGTGCGGCCTCTCGATGAGGTAGCGCTCGCCGACCTGTAGCGTGTGCGTCTTGAGCGACGTGCCCTCCATCGTACCCATCCACTCGCGAAAGACGTCGTGCGCCGACAACTCGTCTTGCAGCTGCGCGAGTACCGTGTGCGGCTCAAACGGCTCGGCACTCAACGCTGCAAACATACGCTCCTTCGCGGCCTCGCTCACGTGCACGGCGACCATCGCATCGAGTTGTGCGCGCACCGGTCCACCGGGCGAAATGACGGAGCGCAGCACGCTGAGCCCGTCATGCATGCGCGCAAGTGTGCAAACCCCGTCGAGACCGCGCTCGCGAAGTGTCGCGATACACGCCTCGAAATCGCTGGCGACCACGTCGGTACCGTACGCCACGCGCGTCTTTGCGCCGACCACCTTCGCTGCGTCGATCATGCGCATGACGTCACGCGGCGACAACACCACACCGTGCATCTGCTCGGTGCGCGCTTTGGCTATCGTGATGGCGCGGGCCCGTTCGTCGTCGCCATCGCCAGGGCGCGCCTCGATTTGCGCGCAAAAATGCAGCGCGAACGTCTCGGTCCATCGCTTCATGTCGGCGGACGTGGCGCGGCTCGTTTTGGTGTTCATCGTGCGCGACCGCGTGTCTGCCACGCCGACATCCCTCGCCCGTAACGAGCAAAGAAGCGATCGAGCAGCGCGGGATCTCCTCCGGAGTCAACATCGCTGGCGCGCACGGGTTGACCACTGATGATGGCTTCTGCGGCGCGCGTGCCGAGCAGCAACCACGCGTCGGGGTTCGCAGGGCGTTCGACGTCGAGGCGGGCGTCAACGGCACCGCTAAAGTGTGCGGCCCACCAGCGCGCGCCGCCGTCTTGGCGCACACCGACTGCGACTGTGCCAGTGATACCCGGCGCATCGACACGCTGGACGACAGCGGCGTGCAGCGCGATCAAAAATGAAGGGAGTTGCACTGCGTCAGGGTAGTGCACCGTGTTTGCAGGCGCCAGGTCCGATGCTGACCCAACGTGGGCGAGCTCGCGCCCCAGGGCATTAAGCCGATCGAGCGCGGCCGCGTTTGATGTGCACCAAACGGTGCGGTGCCTGCGCCAAGCCGACGAGCGCGCTGGTGTGCGTCGCCGTCACGAACGTCTGCACACCCAGGGCGCTGACTGCAGCAAACAACTGACCGCTGCGGGCGGCATCGAGCTCACCCGCAACATCGTCGAGCAACAACAGCGGCGGTGACGCGCGCGCTGACGCAAACAAACGCACGGCAGCTAACTTCATGGCCAGCACCAGTGCGCGGACTTCGCCTTGTGACGCCAAAAAACGCGCCTTCTTGGTGTCTTTGTTGATCTGCAGGTCGTCGTGGTGCGGGCCGACGGTGGTGGTGCGGCGCAGCCTATCGAGTGTGCGACGAGCCGCGCATTGTGCATGGATGATCGCGTCGAGCGCAGCTTGCTCCTCAGTGTCGTCGCCGATTTGCGGTGCATAGCGCATCACAACGTCAAGCGTACCGGCGCCGATTGCCAACGCTTCTGTGTGCACCGCCGGCGCCCACGCTGCGCAAGCGTGACGACGTCGAATCATCAACGCCGCCGCCGCTTGCGCGTACAACACGTCGAAGGCCTCGAGCTGCGCTTCGTCCACGGGGTCTCGCCGCAGCAGACTGTTGCGCTGGTGCAGGGCCTGCTCGAAACGGCGCGCGACCTCGGCAAAGCTGGGATTCAGTCCGTATGCGAAGCGGTCAATGGCCGCACGCCGCACCTCCGGCGCACCCTTAACCACCAGCAAATCTTCCGGTACGAAGCCGACAACACCGATGCGCGAAGCGAGTTGTGACACGTCACGGACGCTTTTGTCCGCGATGCTCGCTCGCCGTCCCTTTGCTTCGCACACCACCTCGACGCGCAGCGGTCCATCGACGTCAAATTCGGCGCGCACGACGGCTTGATCACGACCAAAGCAGACCAGGTCGCTCGGGCGCTCCACTTTGCGCAGCGGACGCAATGCAGCGCTGAGGTGGATAGCCTCCAGCAGGTTGGTCTTGCCATGGCCGTTTTCGCCGACGAAGACGTTGAGCTCACGGTGCGGCTCGAGGTGAATCTCCGACAGATTGCGCAACCCATCGACCGCGAGCCGTGTCAAATGCACGCGCTACCTCGGTAGCTGCTTGAGCGCAGCCTTCGCCATCGCAACCGTGGTCGCGCCCGCTGCAGCGCCGAGTTTGACCACGTCATCAAACATCTTGCGGGCCATCGCGAAATCCGTACCGGTACCGCCATCGGCATACGCGGCGCCGACGCGGAGCATGAAGTGCGCGCGCTCACCGACGTCGGTGGCGCCCACCATCATGGTGGTGAGGTGCTCGATGCGCTGTTTGTCAACGGCCATGATCTCGCCGCTGGGCTGTCCGCTGTCGCGCATCATCAGCGACAAAAAATCCAACGCTTGCGCGGTATGCACGGTGGGCAGACAACCTTGCGGCAGCATTTTGCGCAGCTCAAACATCGCCTGTTGACGCTTGCCGGTTCCTTGCAGCAACAACGCCAAACTGACGCGCGCGTGCGGAGCGATGGCCGCTCCGCGTTCGTTTGCTGCTTGTTTAAACAGCTCCAGCGCGCCCGCGCGATCTTGCCTTTGAAACAAACGAGACAAGCCGAGCCGGTAGCGCTGCTCGGCCGCGAGATCGCCCGCGGGATCGAGCGCGACGTAGCGTTCGCGCGCATCGTGCAGCGCCGTCGCGTCACCCGCGATTTCTGCTGCACGCACTAAATCGAGGAGTTCGTCAGCGTTATTCACACCGTGTGCTTATCCCACGGCGGCGTGCACGGCTACCGTCGCGTTGCGCCACCCGCCCCTGGCGTGGCCCGGTCGCGCGAGCTATCGCGGGCTATGTCGACGCGCGCGCAAACGGCCATCCTCCCGCGAGATCTCGCAAGCGTTCCACCACCGCAGACGTTGGTCGGCGCTAAGGCGCACGGGTTGGCGCAGTTGCTAGCAGCCAAGGCCCGCGTTCCGCGCTTCGGCATCCTGACGGTGGATGCGTTCGACGCGCATTGTGACCAAGACACGCTCAGGCCCGCGGTGGCGCAAGCGTTTGAGGGAACGACGACCGACGAAGGCATGCGTACGACAACCGGGGAGGCCCTCGTGCGTGCGGCGCTATTGACGACGCTGCCGTCGGCGGTGCGCGCCGCATGCAACGAGCTTCACAACGCGTTCGCGCAAGACGACGTCTTGGTGCTGCGTGCCAGCGTCGTAGGTGAAGCGCTTGAGGCATCTGCTGTGGCGGGCGCCCTCGACGCCACACTCGGCATCCGCGGCAACGACGCTCTGCACGATGCGGTGGCGCGCATGTACGCGCTGGCATTTCACCCGCGCACGCTGGCGTTGCGGGTGCAGGCCGGCTTGCCCGCGTTTGGCTGCCGGATGGCGATGGTGGTGCAGCGCATGATCATGAGCGAGTCGAGCGGTGTATGCATCTCGCTTGAAACTGCGCTGCACGACACCAAAGAGCGAGCACCGCGCGTCTACGTGCGGTCGACGTGGGGTTTGGCGGGCGGTATCGGCGGCAAAGCAGGAAGCGCGCGCATCGTGTGCGACGCGTTTCGCATTGAACGCCCAGCTCTCGCTGATGGTGGCATCGAAGACAGCGCGCAGGTCGTCCCAGACCTTCAAGTTAAAAGCGAAGCGTTGCGTTTTGATGGGTCACTGCACAAGGGCACGCGCATGGAGCGGCTGTTAGACCACCAGCGCAAAGACCCGAGTCTGACGGTGGCGCAAGCGCGTACTGTTGCGCGTGAAGCTCTGCGTGTTGAAGCCGCACTCGGCCGTCCTGTGGTGTTGTCGTTTGCGTACGCCGGCCGCTTGCTGCACGTGCTCGACGTCGAGCCGCTGTTGGTCCCGTTGTCGCGCGTGGAGAGCAGCCGCGTGCGCACTTGGGACGATCGCTTGCTGCCGGGTGGTCTGCCCGAGCGCGTGTTACCGCTGACGTTTTCCGTGTGGCAGCGCTGTATCGCGCGCGGGTTTGAGCGCGCGGGTCGCATCCTCGGTGCGAAAGGTGTGCTGCTTGAAGAAGTGCGCCCGCAACTGCCACGCGTGCTCGGCCTTGTATCGGGTCGCCTGTACGGCAACCTCGAGGTGATGACGGCGTTGTTGGATCTCCTGCCGTTCGCGGACAAGGCGCGCGCCGCTCTCGCAGAGGCGACCGGTCAAGCAGAGCTCATCCCGCGCAAGCCAGCGCCGCCAGGATTTTGGCAACGTCAGCGTCAAAAACTCGACGAGGGCCGTTGGATGTCGCAGCTCGAAGGCATCGCATCGACGACGGCGGACGCGAGCGCACATCTCAGCCGCGAGCTGAGACAAACGCTGGCCACGACCACCCACACGCAGCTGCGCGCGCTCGATCCCGACACCCTGCTCGATCTCGGTGACGAGGTGGAAGACGCGCTATCAAAGGCGCTAGCAGTCGCGTGCATGAGCGGGCTGTGTGCGATGCTGCAGCATGTTGAGCTGTCGAGCGCGCTCAAAGACGCGCAACTGCAGCGCAGCCCGGGCCTGCTGACAGACCTTTTAGGTGGCGACGTCGACGATGCGTTGATCGACGGCCTCACGCGCGTGTACACGCTCGTAGCTGAAATTCGCACGCGGCCGGTCGTGCTCGCCTTGATGCGCACGTACGTCGGCGACGAAGAGGCGCTCGCGCACCACATCGGTATGGTCGATGGCCACGGTGGCGTTGATCATGAAGACGTACGCTGGCTGCACGATCAAGTTCGCACCATCGCGCGCGCGCCGCTGGCCGCTTGCGTTTCAGAGCTCGCGCTCGACGCGCCACGGCTTCATGAACGGCCTGAACCGTTGCTCGGTCTCGTGTCGCGCTTGGTCGACACGCCCGCCGCGCCGCAGTTGCTGCACGAACTATTGCGCGATGCGCTCGGCGCGCGAAAGAAAGCCGAGTATGCGTGCGAGCAAGCGTTCAGCAACATGAGTGCACTGCGAGGTCCCGCGCTGCGCAAACGGACCTACGCGTTGCTGGTGCAGGCACGCGTGCACGACGCCGCCTGCGCGCGCGCCTTCGTTGACCTCGAGCAGTTGGTGGCGCAGCTGCGTGCCATCGCTCAGGCCTTTGGTGAACGACTGTTTGAACACGGGCTGCTTGAACATCCTCGCGACGTCTTTCAGCTCGAGTACCCGGAGCTATCCGGCATCGTGCGCGGCACCGGCGTCGACGTCGATATCAAACCGCTGGTGGCCGCGAGAAAGCGCTCTGCAGTGGCACGCCCCGCGGATCTGCCGCGCCGCATCGAGACGCGGGGCGTGGTGGCGACGTCGCTGTTGTCGCACGACGACGATGCTGACGCACACCGACCTGCAGCCACTGCACCAGGTTTGGCGCTTGATGTGCTCGGTCGCGGTATCGGTAGCGGCGATGTGGCCGGCGCCGTGATGTTTTTGGACGCGAGCAACGGCGCGCGACCGCAAGCGATCAGCGGGGTTGTCATCGGCAAAGTGCCGATGCTGGCCACGTTGCCGCTCGCGTGCGCAGCGACGGCGGCCGTGTTTGAGCGCGGCACGCGCATGTCGCCCGCTGCGTTCGTGTTGCGTGCGCTCGGTGTGCCGACGGTCGTCGACGTCTCGCTTGCGACGGTGGCGTTTGTTGAGGGAAGCGCCGTGCGCGTGGATGCCGCGCGCGGCACGGTCACACACGCGGATAACCTCGGCATTGACACGTCGACAGTGGCACCCACGATCGACCCTGCGTCGTTTGCGCGTGAAGCCGTGGTCTCCGATCCGCGCATGCACACCCGCGCGGCATCGCGTCCCGCTGATTTTATTGATGGGCTGCCCCCGCCGCCGATCGTGCGTCCTGCTGGGACTGACGATGGCTTTGAGTCGCCGCCGCACGCGGCGCTGCGCGCGCCCTCGTCGGTCGCGGCGCCGGGCGCAAGCTTGGTCGGTCCCGCCGACACAGCAAGCTTGGCGTCACGCATCTTTCATGCCGCCGACGGTCTCGACATCGACGTCGACGCGGCGCAACGCGCGTCAGACAACCTGGCGCGGGCCGCGCACGGCCACGATCGCGCGGACGGCAGTGACGAAGCGACGCACGTCAACGAGCACGACATCCTTGAGCGCACCGACATCTCGACGGAGTCGAGCACGACCGACCCAAACAAGCGGCGACCGTAGCGCTCGGTCGGTCGCAACGATCGTTAGCGGCGTGCGACGTCAACGCAGGCCGCGAGCCAACTGACGCCTTCGCGGGCGAGCGTTGACGCAGTGGCGCGCGATCCGTCGGCAGCGACACCCCTCGCGCGAAGGCCGACAAAACGCGCGAGCAACAGCGCACGCGGCAAGTGAAAGCGAGACGTCACGATCACGCAAGGCGCCTCGCCCAAATACCATTGCGCATGCGTGACGTTGTCGATGGTGCGGCGGGCGGTGTGGTCGATGATCGTGTCGACGGCGCCTACCAATTCTTGCATGCTCGACACCTCCGCAGTCGTGCCAGTCAACAGCAGGCGGCGCGCGAGCTTGCTATCAATGAGATCGCGCGCGCATCTACATCGTGCGCGCAACATTGATGAGGCCGGCTGACAGCCGAGCACCACGGCGACGTCAACCGCATTCACGTTGCACGCTGCATGCGCCGAGCGATGCACAACAACAACGCAGCCTCGTAAAGTGGTCCCTCGCTGGCCTGCAGATGGGCGACGTAGCTGTGGCGTTGCTCACGCTGCGTTGCCGGCACCGCTGCCGCCAACAGCGACAACCGCTCGTCGACGACCGCTGCCGTTGCGTTTGCCTGCACGATGCCGCGCACCAACAAATAGTCCTGCCTCGCGACCCCAGTCCGGCGCGCGCCGAGACCTGCGCCGTCAAACGCACCGACGGTGAACCTCACGATGGTGCTGGGCTGCGCGCACAGCAGATACAAACACTCGGGTCCTCGCCCTTTGGTGCCCGCGGTGTCTTTGTGCGCGTGCACGATGAGCTCGATCTGATCCGCCGGCAACGTCGCTTCGGCTCCGTCCGCTGCGCGCACCTGCAAACCTTCTGAGCCAAACGAGAACCGTGCAGCATCGATGACGCGAACGTTTTCGCTCACGATGGCGTCAGGCACTTCATACGCAGGCAGCCCGGCGAGCGTGAGGTGGACGGCCCACTGGCCGTGCGACTGAGGCCCGTGAAGCAAAAACGGCAACCCACGCAGCAACTTCTGTCGCACGTCGAACATCGACATCGCCGTCAACGCCACCATCCACTCGAGCACCGCGTCGATGTCGTGCGCGGGAGGGACGACGAGCAACACTACGCTTGCTCTTGCGCCAACTTCTCGGCCGACAGCGCGGCCCGCACCGCCGACAAAAACCCCTCGATATCGCCCGCCATAATCTTCGACAGGTTGTGCACGGTGTGGCCGACGCGATGGTCGGTGATGCGGTCCTGCGGGAAATTGTAGGTGCGAATCTTGTCGGATCGATCGCCCGACTTCACTTGCTCTTTGCGCTCCGCAGCGAGCTTGGCGTCTTGCTCTTGCTGCATCTTGTCAAACAGCTTCGCGGACAACAGCTTCATCGCGATGACGCGGTTTTTTTGTTGGCTGCGCTCCTGCATGCACACCACAACGATGCCGCTGGGCCGGTGCGTTAAGCGCACGGCGCTCTCGGTTTTGTTGACGTGTTGGCCACCGGCGCCCCCCGCGCGCATGGTCTGCCATTCGCAGTCTTCGGTGCGAATGTTGACGTCGACATCGTCGACTTCCGGCAGCACCGCGACGGTGGCGGCGCTGGTGTGGATTCGACCTTGCGCTTCCGTGTCCGGCACGCGCTGCACGCGGTGCACGCCTGACTCATGCTTAAGCTTTGAAAAAACTTGGTCACCCGACACCGACGCGATGACCTCCTTGAAGCCTCCGTGCGCGCCATCTGACGACGACAACAGCTCGATGCGAAAGCCCTGCAGTGCGCAATAGCGCGAATACATCGTGAACAAATCGCCGGCGAAGATCGCGGCCTCGTCACCGCCTGTGCCTGCTCGAATTTCGAGGATGATGTTGCGATCGTCGCTAGGATCGTGAGGGGACAACAACACCTTGAGGCGTTCTTCGAGTGCGGCGATGGCAGGCTCGAGCGCGTTTATCTCCTCTTTCGCCATCGCGCGCAGGTCGGCGTCCTTCTCCTCCATGAGCGTGCGGTTGTCGGCGAGCTCCTGCAGCTTGCGTTCGTAGTCGGAGTAGGCCTCGACGATGGGGTCGAGGCGCGTGCGCTCCTTGTTCATGTCGCCGAGCTCTTTGGGCGACAGCCCCGGCATCGACATGCGCTCAGTGAGCTGCGCGTGGCGTTGCACACTTTCTTGCAGCGAAACCATCGAGGCGAGCGAGCCGGGCGTCATGAGGGGTCCGCGTGCTGGTGGGGAGGTGCGCCGACAAAAAACACGGACACCGTCCGCGCAGCATCAGCGCCCAAAGAACACTTCTGCGGACGGCGACGTCGTCATCGGTGTCGTCGTCGTGTGCCCGCCCGAGTAGAACACCTGGTTTGTCGGCAAAAGCGCCATGGCGGCGTGGTCACGTGAGCCAGTCAGACCAGCGATCGGCGTGGACACAAGCAAGTTGGTGCCGGCTTGCGGCGCGATGCGCTCAGCAACGGGGCTGGTGGCGTCCGTGGGCAGCACGCCGCCGACCACCAGCACGCCGCCGTCTGTGGTGGCAGCGATGAGGTGACCGTAGCGCGGCAACAACGTCGTCACCGCGACCGGTCCGACGCCTTGTGCCGAGACAAAGAATACGTCGCCGCTACCGGGCCCGCTGGGTGTGCCGCCGGGTGCCGCGGTCTGGCCACCGACGACGAGCAAACGTTCGCGATCGAGTGACGTCGCTGCGTGGCGCACGGGACATTTGCCGGGCTGAAAGCCAGCGGCGTTGGGTGCGTCAACGCGCGAAAACGTTCCTGCCTCCATGCGAAAGAACTCCAAGTCGCACGCTGGACCGCCGGCGTTAGCGCCGCCCGTGACGACGAGCACCTCGCCGGGCCCGCTACCGATCACGCTGGCCTGATGAAACGCGCGGCCGTTGACGAGGCCGTTGGCAACCGCTGTTGTGCTGCCGGTTTTTTCGACGTCGAAGATCTCCATCGTCACCGGCAAATCCGTCGACGGACCGTCAGCGCCTGCCCCCGCGGACGTCGTCGTGCAACCCGACGCCGGCCCGGCACCGACGCAGCCGCCCGCGATCACAATCAATCCCAATCCCGGCATATACGTGGAGGTGTGGTGCGCGCGCGGTTGGCGTAGGTTGACGGACGTCAGCGTCTTTGTGTCTGGATCGAAGACCAGCCCCGTCACCAATGTCGTGAGCACGCCTTGAATCTGACCGAAGCCTCCGCTGATGAGCACGCGGCCGTCGGGCATCGCGGTCGCCGCGTGGTACGCGCGTTTGTTGATGTCTTCGAGCTTTTCAAACAACCCCGTCGCTGGATCCCATAGCTCAACGGTCTCCAGCAGCCGCTCTTCGGGACCCGCGTCGCCGTTCACCCACACCGCACCTCCGACGATCAACACTTTGTTGAGCTTGGGCACGAACGTCGCTGTATGCCCGTGTCGACCGCGCACCGGCGCGCCTTTGGTCATCGTGGTGCAGGCACTTTGTGCGTCGGAGGTCTTGCCAAAAGTGTTGACCTTACCCATCAACACCATGGCGGCGATGTCGCTGGTGTTTTCTTGGATCTTCAGCGGCATGGTGTGACCGACGGCCTGCGGCACCGTCGAACCCGCGCCTGACGCGCTGACATCGGTCGTGAAGGCCTCGGCCGTGATGACGACGTCACCGAGCGAGATCGGCATCGCCAGCGCCCCCTTGGCGACGTTGAACGTGACGGGGTCGGTCGCGGTGGCGCCACCCTCAGACTTCAGGGCGTAGCTGTTGACGCCGTTGAGCGCCTGCGTCTTTTGATCGCAGGCCTCCGCCAACGTGAGATCGACGCTAACGGTCCGACCACAAGCGACGCCGACTAGGGCCGCAATCAGCGTGACGACGTGAAATGAGCGAGGGAAACGAAGGGATGGGGTCATGGGGTGCTCTGGCGATCAAGGAGTGTGTTTGCGCGTCAACGTCGTGCAGCTCAGCGCAGGCGGATGATTGAGGTCGATCTACTTTGGGACCGTCACATGCACTTCGGCTTGGTTTGCCGGACGCGGGTCTGGCAGCACCTTGAATGCCACGAGGCCAAGCACCGTAGCGCCACCCACGATCACCGCAGCGCCAACGCCGCCGGCAATCACGACGGGCAAAAACCACGGCTGTTGCGTGATGCCGGTCGCGTCTTCGTCGATCACTGTCTGCGTTTGCTTCGTTTCTGCGTACGGATCGGCGTCGTCATCCATGCGCTGGCGCTTGCCGGTTTTGCCGGCGGACACCACCGAGCGCGTTTCATCTTCCGCCTCCGCGCCTGTGACGCGCGACCTGCGCTCGGCCTGAACGGCCTTAAACTCATAGCGCAACTTCACCTCAGCGGTGTGCAGCGCCGCCCCGGCTTTCGCACCGGCGAGCAGCTCGGCGATGTCGCCCTTAGCGCCAGCGGGTTTGGCGGCGTTGACGAGCTCCTCGGTGCGCTCGCGCACCTTGAGACTCTCGATTGACACGTCGAGCAGGCCATCTTGAAACGTCGTCGCCGGCAATTTCGAAGAGCCGCTGGCGTCGACGTACAACAGCTGCACTGGCACGGCGCCGTCCGCTTTTGACGCGACGCCGACAAAGGCGCCCTTCAAGCCCGCTGCAGCGAGCGCCTTTTGCACTTGCGCGAGCGCGTTTGCGTCAAAACGATTTTGCGCCAACACGTCCGCATACGAGGAGCCGTCGACGGACAAGAAACCTGGCGAGACGGTTTGCTCGCTGCCGGGCGCCACCGTGATGACGGTGCCATACGACGGCAGCCCTTCTCGGAGGACGCGCACGAGATGGGTGCCGACGGGAACATCAAGCAACTTCAAAGGGCACAGCGCAGTTTCACGGCCATCGATTTGTACCGCGGAGCCAGCGCCGCTTTGATCCACAAAGACGACGCCACGCGGTTGCGCCATCGCCTCGACGCGGGCTTTTTGCTGCGAGCGCACGAACTGTGCGGGGAATCGCTTGGCGTCGAGTTCGCGCTCGGGGATGAGCACGCTTGCGAGCATCAGCTCCGCATTTGCTTGTTCGTCTTGGCCTTGACGCGCGGCGACCTCGGCCAAACCGACGTGGGCGTCAAACAACAGCGCGGCGTCCGCGAGCACCGGCGCTGCCGTCGACAGCTTGACGAGCGCTTGCTCGTAGCTAGCCTTGGCTTTGCCAAACTGCAGTTTGTCGGTGAACGCCTTGCCTTTTTCGAGCAACGCAGTGGCGTCGGTTTGCGCCTGCGACGCTGCCAAATCTTGCGCGCTGTTGGCGGTCGCACCCGCGTCCACCGCGAGGCTCACAGTGTCGAACACGGCGCCGCCCCCGAGTTCCTTGAGCAGCGCTGCGGTAACCTCGTCGGCCAACGGCTTGCTTGCGTCCCCGACCGCCACGAGCGGCACTAGGCCCACCTTGATGGTTTTGGTGGACGGCGCCGGCTCAGGCTTTTTGTCGTCGGTGCCGGTACCTTTTGCGGGGGCCAAGATATCGTCGTCGGCTGCAGCCGCTGGCTTGCTGTCGTCGGGGGGGGCGGCGGCGTCACCGGTCGGCGTTTTTTTGCTGCGGTCGATCATCTGCGCCGAAGCCGGCATCGCAACAACTGTGCACAACGCGACCGTGCAGGACGCGACAACGGCCGCGAGGCAAAACACCGATGAAGTCGAGTGACGCGTAGACATCCCTTTTGCATGCCAGACACGCCGCACCGAAACAACCCGCAGTCCCCTGAAAAGCGAGTCAAGCCCTGGCCAGCGTGCCAGCAACAACCGCGTCGGTCCGCGTGTTTTGTCGTGGCATTGACATGCTGACGCTTTATCCCTGACATTGCGCAACGATGGTCACTACCGTTTACGGAGCCCTGCGATGATCTCAGCATCCGATATCGAGGGTTACTTCATCAAGATGGGTGTGACCTTTGACGAGATCGCGGCCAACACGTGGATGATCCGCGATGACGCTGAGCGCGTCGACAACCTCGTCGTCACGCTCAACGATCCAATCGTGGTGTTTCACGTCAAGCTGCTCGACATCCCGGAAAAATGCGATCGTTTGCGGCTGTACGAGGAGCTGCTGAAGCTCAACGCGAGTGAGATGCTCCACGGTGCGTATGGACTCGATGGCAACAGCGTCGTCGCGACCGACACGCTGCAGGGCGAAAACATGGATTTTAACGAATTTCAAGCGTCGGTGGACGCGCTGAACTTGAGCATCACCGCGCACTACCGGCGCCTGTCGCCGCTCGCCGGCAAGTCCGGGGCTGCGTAGGCGAGTTCATCTGCTCGACGAAGTTGTCGGCGATCTTTGTTCAGGTCCGCGCTATCGTGTGAGACGTTTTAAATGTGGTGCAATGCAACTGGCCTTAGGGGATAGAGATGGCGATTTTTAGCCGCATCGGGTCCGTGTTGAAGTCCAACGTCAACGACGCCATTTCGCGCGCCGAAGACCCCGAAAAGATGCTCAACCAAATGCTGCTCGACATGCAGTCGCAGATGGTCGAAGCCAAAAAGCAAGTCGCGGTGTCGATCGCAGATGAAAAGCGCCTGCAGAAACAATTCGAGCAGGAAAAGGCGCTGTCGTCTGACTGGGAAAAGAAGGCCATGCTCGCCATCAAGGCGCAAAACGACGAGCTCGCCAAGCAGGCGCTGATGCGCAAGACCGAGCACGAAAAACTCGCCATCGGCTATGAGCAACAGTGGGTCGCGCAAAAGGCCAGCGTCGAGCAGCTCAAGGGCGCGCTGCAAACTCTCAACAGCAAGATCGACGAGGCAAAGCGCAAAAAAAACCTGCTGGTCGCGCGCGCAAAACGTGCGGAAGCGCAAAAGACCATCGCAGAGACGCTCGACGGCATTTCGTCCACGAGCGCGTTTGACACCATGGGACGCATGGAAGAAAAAATCGCGCGCAAAGAAGCCGAGGCGCAAGCGACGTATGAGATGGCCGAAGCGAGCAGCGGCGACGACCTGCAAAAGAAATTCGATGCGCTGCAAACCGTTGAGGCGGACGACGCGTTGGCGGCTCTGAAGGCTAAGATGGGCATCGCGCCCGCAGCCCAAGCGGAACCTGCCAACCAACAAAGTGTGGAAGAGATCGA
>JAYTVG010000750.1:0-1245 GCA_043744135.1 Deltaproteobacteria bacterium
AGTTGTGGTTGCGGGTCTCAACCGCGGCGCTAGTCTTGCGCAAGCTTTGTTGCGAGGTTGCGTGTGCTGCTGCGTGCGACGTTGACGATCTGTACTGCGCTCGCGCTGTCGTCGGCGTGCCCTGGCCCACCCGACAAGCCACCGACGCCAGCGCAACACGGCTGGCGGCTGACGTCGCTGCCGATCACCACGCCCGGCGCGCGCTGGGGTCACATCACCGCTGCTGGCGCGGATGGGACGTGGTTTTTTGGCGGCACCGATATCGCGCTGTCGACCGACGAGGGGGTGCTGTTCGCCGACGTGTGGCACGTCAACATCGACGGCACTGTCGTTTTCACACCGGTAGCCACCGACGCCGGGGTTGCACGGCGCTATTGCGGGTGCGCGGCCAAAAACGACCGTGCAAATACCTTGCTCGTCATCGGTGGCTACGACGACGACGCAGTGGCGATCCACGATGCGTGGGAAGTCGATCTCACCAGCGGCGTGAGCACAGTTGTCGCGGGCGTGATTCCCGCGGGCATCATCGGCTGCGGTGCTGCGTTCCTCGCCGACACCGACACAGCGTACGTCTTTGGTGGCGGCTCCGAATCGTTCGTCTCCGGCAAAACCTGGCGTTACGATGGCGTCACGCGCACGTTCACCGAGGTGCTGGGCCCCGGGCCGAGCGGGCGCTTTGACCACGCGCTGCGAGCATCCATGGATGGGCATACGTTGTGGTCGGTAGGCGGCACGTTGTCGAGCGCGAGCGGGTTTTACGCTGACGTCTGGCGCTTTGACAGCACCACACAAGCGTGGACGCAGCTGCCCATCACGGGCCCACAGCCGCGAGGCCGCCGCACACCGTGGGTCGCTGTGCGCGACGACGACGCGCAGATCGTGATGGGCTTCGGCACAGCAGGTGGTTCGCCCGACAGCGACCTGCGCGATGTGTGGCTGTTAGACGTCGCGCGCGGACGCTGGACCGAGCTTGACGTCGAGGGCGACGTGCAAGCGCGCGCCTTTAGTCCGTATTTGCGCGCGCCCGGCACCGGCGTGGGGCTCGTTTACGGCGGTACCGATATGGTGGGGGCGCTCAGCGACGTCGCCGTGCTCGAGGCACCCAGCGGCAGCACCGCGAGCTGGCACTAGCGCAGGCGCACTACCGACCGGTGATCAAGCGCCGCGTCAACCACGCGTTGTCGCGCGCCGCAAACGAACAGGTCTCAAGCGCCGCAGCACTCGCCTGCAACAACACCCGCGCCC
>JAYTVG010000751.1:0-3959 GCA_043744135.1 Deltaproteobacteria bacterium
TGGGGCGGTGACGGTGGCGCCAGCACCCATGCCGGCGCTTTGCAGCTGCACCTCGCGCGCTTGGATCACCACATGCGGATCCTTTTTCTTGGCGCTTAGCGCATCGTCGACAAGTTTTGGTGGCTCGTGACCAAGGGAGCTGCGCGCCGTCGAAAACGACATCTCAACGTCGTTCCAATCCTCACCGGTGTTTTGCCATACGACTGCTTGCGTCGACATCGTCAGCTCACCGTCAGCGATGCTCGCGGTGTGCATAGGCCGCCACAGGGCGTTTGGCACCACGTACTCCAAACGGAGGCGCGCCGGACCGGGCTGTGCTTCGAGGTCGATTTCTAGCACGCACGCCATCTGCGTCGTCGGCGTCTGCAGCACAGCGCGACGCGCCTGCACCGCGTCGCGCCGCACACCCAGGACGCGCGAGTTCTCTTCACGAGCCTGCATGTCGTGTTGAAGCGCGCCCGATTTTGCGCTCAGCGCGTCGTAGGTCTCCCTCCACGTCTTCGCATGGCCAAGTCCCCACGCGGCGTCTTGTGAGACTTCCGCGAGCATCTTGTCCATCATCCGCAACACGATGTCGCGGCGTTCGTTGCTGCGGTGTTGCTCATCAGCCTCGATGCGCATCGCGTTGTCGAGCTCCAGCAGTTGCACATCCAGCTGCGCGATGGCTGTTGGCGCTTGCGCGTGGCCGACGCGAACGACGCGCCGCACACGCGTGTCAACGACGCGCGCCTCGCCATCGACGACGCTGACACGCATGCTGACGTCTTGCAGCACGGGAGCCAAGCCCCAAACCACCAGGCGCGCCGGGCCGGCGCTGAGGGCGACGATGCCCTCCCGCTGCACCAGGGCGCGATCCTCAAGCAGGGTGACTTTGCTCGCAGGCGCGTGAAACTGCACGCGCGAAGCATCGACAGCAGGGTGGTAGCTGACCAGCACATCTGGTGTCGCCGTCATGAGTGCTCCCGCCGGTTGCCGCCGACCACTTCTTGGTTGGCGTAGATCTTCACGATGTAGCGCGCGCGCAGCGTCGTTGTCGCGCCCGCATCGATAGCGACCTCCCAACATCTGCCGCCGTCGATGGGTTGGTGGCGCTCGGATTGATCGTAGGGCGTCCACGCCGGCACGACCTCGTCCTCGTCGATCACCACCTCGGCTCCTAGGGCAGCGATCGGGATGCGTTCGCGCACCTCAAGCTCGATGGCCCGCCCGAGCATATTCGTCACGTCGATCTGCACGTCGTGCACCAGTTGCGTCATCGCGACAACTTTTTCTCCGCTGCGCATCTCGTTGAACTTGGTGTTGCGCGCGATCTTGATGGCTTGCTCCACCCCAAGGCCCAACTTGAGTTCACCGCGCGCGGGCACGGTAGGCAGCTTCGTCGTCAACACATACTCGCCACCGACGTAGATTTCGGCCGGGCCAGGCAACAGCGGCGACGCGATGGGGTTGGTGACGACAGCGGTGCGAAACACCGCAGGTTCTTCGCGCGGAACAGCGACGTACCGCATGCGCGCATCTGCCGTTCGATCGCCCAGCGGCACGGAATGAAAACCACCATCGCCGAGGATCTCAACGGGGCTGTCTGCTTCGTACGCGAAGTCGAAGTGCGACTCGATATCGTCGGCGTCCACGCACCCCGTCGGCAATGACGCCACTTCAATCAACGATGCGTCGCGCTGCGCTTGTGCGAGCAAGCTCGTGAGCTGAAAACCAAGTGGTCGGGCGAATCGCGCGACGCTTTGCGCGTACAACGTGGTGCTGTCAGCGATGAGCAGCTTGCCGCGACCTACCACGTCGTCGCTCGCGGGCAACCGCATCATGCCATACATCAACCTGTGCACGACGTCGTCAGGGACGGCGCTGCGCACGCGCCCTGGACCTGCGCGGCTGCTAGTTTCGCGCTGGGGGGCAGGCGCGCTAGGTGCAGACAGAGTCGGACGGCGCAGCGCCACCGCCTTCATCGCAGGGCTCTTTTTTTCTTCGAACGCTTCAAACGACGCAACGGAGCCCTCGTCATCGGCCCCATCGTCGCCATGGCTTGACGCCTCCATCTCGAGTTGACTGAAGTTCGCCCTCGACGCGAGACTGGTCGCTGGCGACACCGTGCGCACTTCGGACTTCGGCACCAGCGCAGATGCCGCGCGGGTGCCGTTGTCGAAATCCAAAAACAAAGCGTCGGCGCCCGCCGGGGCCGGACGAAAGCCGCGCGCACTGGGCGCGGGCTGTGCGCGGCCGATGCGCAGGGCGGGCAGTTGTGGCAACTCGGTAAAGCTCAGCGGTGACGCCGTCGACAACCGCAACGCGACCCCTCGCCAATCCTCGCCGCTGCGCTGCGCCACCCACGCGCGCATCTGGATGTCGGCCTTGCTGCCGTCGCGCGACAGCTTGCACTGATACGCCGGCGCCCAGCGCGCACCAGGAACGACGTAGGTCACTTCCAACAACACCGCAGTCGGCGCAGCCCCGCTGGCTTCGATGCGAACGAGGGCAGATTTTGACACGTCGCCGGCGTGAATGAGCGACGCCGACGAGGCCGCGGCGATGCGTTCGTTGAGGCCAGCGATCTGTTCGTCAAAGACGCGCGCGCGTTCGTTCAGGTCACGCAACTGCCCGCGACGATGTTGGCAGCTGTCGTCGATGAATTGCTCGAGTTGCAGTCTTGCAGCCATCGGCGACGGGGGCGGCGCCACACCCGGCAGGCCCTCGGGGCGATCGGGCATTTCAACTGCGGCCAGCTGGTCGAGTTCCATTTGTAACGCTTGCGCGTCTTGCTGCACGCGCTGCAGTGCGACGCGCGCAGCGTTGAGCTCAACCACCTCAGGTGCAGCGGGTGGCGGGTCGCCTGGCCGCACCGCGAGGCCCACGCGGGCGCTGCTCGCAGTGACGACAGCGTCGGCGGGCTCCGCGCGCAACACCCGCACCCGAAGCGTGGCGTCGACAACGCACAGCGGAAGTCCCGCGAGCTCGACCTCGCAAGGAAACGCAGCACTCGCAAGCGCGCCCGCCGTGAGCTCGGCATGACGCGTGATTGTCGCGCCACGGCGATAGACTTGGACGGAGACGATCTTCGATTCCACGGCGGGCATGGCGCACTGTAATGCAAGTCGCACCGCGGTCGCCAAACTGGGCCATCGGCGTCGCCGGAGCACCGCGACGCCATGCGACACAATGCGGCACAATGCGACACAATACGCCCGCCATCGTCGTGGCCGCGGCTGCGCAGGCGTTCATTTCAGCTCGCTCGCGGAAATGTACACTTGACCTCGGCCGCGCCAGAACCTACCCACTGCGTGTGATGTTTAGCTACGAACGTGGACTGGAGGACTAGGTCATGATCACAGAGCTCGTTGTTCGATTGGCACGCACTGGCGCTGGCGAAGCGGTCATGTGGTTCACAGTGCTGTTGTCGGTGTTGTCTGTCGCCGTGATGATCGAGCGGCTGATCTTCTTCACGTTGCACAAAGACGATGTGCGCAAGATTGCGGCCGAGCTCAACAAGCTGCTGCTCAGCAACGACTATAGCGGCGCGCAAAAGCTGCTCGAAAATGCCAAGGGGTTTGAGACCCGCGTGTTGCGGGCTGCGCTTGAGGTCGCTCCGCTTGGGCGCCATGCGGTGCAGGAGCTCGCCGCCTCGGCACAAAAAATGGAGCGCTTGCGCTTCGAGCGCTGGTTGGCGTTTTTGGGGACAGTCGGCAACAACGCGCCGTTTGTCGGCTTGTTCGGCACTGTGCTTGAAATTATCTCGGCCCTTTATGAGTTGGGCACGCAATCGGGTGGCAACGTCGGTGCCGGGGCGGTGATGGCGACGTTGTCGCAAGCTCTTGCTGCTACCGCCATCGGCTTGCTCGTGGCTTTGCCTGCCGTTGCCGTCTTCAACTACTTCAACCGCCGCATCAAGACGTTGCAAACGGGTGCCGAAGCGCTCGTGCACGTGCTGCTCGCCCACATGAAGGAGTAAG
>JAYTVG010000752.1:0-3956 GCA_043744135.1 Deltaproteobacteria bacterium
AAACAGGCCAAAACCGAGGGGACCAATCGCGGGATCGGTCGGCGTGCTCAGCACGACGGCGCCCGACAACAGCCCGATGACGCCGAGGCCGAGGCCAGACCAGCCCGCCACCGTCATCCACGTCCACGGCGCGCTCGCCTCTGCCGGGGCATCGCTCATCGCCTTGGCGGTGTCGCTCGCGCCGTCTTTGGCAGCGCCGTCTTTAGCGTCCGTCGCCATCGTCGTGGCTTTGTCCATCTGTGGGGGCTTGACCGCTTCTGGCAGCGTCAGGTTCAAGCTCAAGCTGCCGCCTGCGTCCATGACAAACTCGGTGGCGACCTGGCGACCTGCTTCGCCCATCACCATCAGCGTGTGCGGGCCGGGGGTGACGGCCAAGTCGACGATCGGCGTGCTGATCTCGAGGTCTTTGCCGTCCAGCATGACTTTGCCGTTGGGCGTGCACGACAGCGAAAGCATCCCGGGCTTGGCGGCGTCGGCGGCTGCTTTGGCGGTATCGACGACAGCGTCAATTTTGGCGCCCGCCGCTGCCTTTACGCTGTCGGCTGCTTTGGCTGCCTCGGCCGCCTTCGCGTCCATCGCCGCTTTGGCCTCGGCCGACATCGGGGCGGGTGAAACGACGGCATCTTGCGCCCACGCGAAGGGCGCAGCGAGCACGGTGAGGGCGACAATCGATGCGATGCGCAACATGGGGGCTCCAGCGTTGAAAGAGGCTTTAACGGAGGGGTCCTGGCACACCTTGGTTGCAGGTTCAACGCCCACCGCGCGAGTCGAGCGATGTGGTACCAAAACGCGCTTGTGGCCGGTGGCAAAGGTGGTTGCGAATGAAGGCATCGAGCACACGCGCGCGTCCAGCGGCCCCGACCGCGCCGCGCAAGCGCCCACCGTCGACGGCGGCGCAGCATATCTTTGTCACTGGCTACCCTGGGTTTTTGGCGAAACGCCTCGTGCGTCAACTGCAAGCGCGCTTGCCGCTGGCCCACCTCGCGCTGCTGGTGCACGAGCAACAACGCAGCGCCGCCATGGTCGATCTGCAAGCGCTCGCCGACCCGCTGCGCGTGCGCATCATCAGCGGCGACGTGTCGAAAATGGACTTGGGGCTGTCAGGCCAAGAGCTTGCGAGCCTCGCGAAAACCACGCTGATCTTTCATCTCGCGGGCATCCAACGCGCCGATGCGCCTGCCAAAGAGTACGACAGTGTCAACGTCGACGGCGTGCGCAATGTGTTGGCGGTGGCCCGCGAGCTGCCGCTGCTCACGCGCGTCGTACACTTTTCATCGTGCTTGGTGTCGGGCACGCGCGAGGGCGTCATCACCGAAGATGAGCTCGATTGTCAGCAGCAATTTCGCACGCCGTACGAGGCGTCGAAATTTCGTGGCGAACGGCTGATGCGCGCCGCCATGACCGACCTGCCCATCACGGTGCTGAGGCCCTCGCTGGTGGTGGGCTCGACGCAGACCGGCGAGATCGATCGCTTCGACGGTGTTTACGCGATGGGGCTGCTGGTGGTGTCGAGCCCGGTGGCGGTGGCGCTACCGTTGCCCGGCCCCGGCACTGCGCCACTCAACTTGGTGCCGGTCGACTTCGTGACGCGCGCGTGTGTGCAGTTGGCGCAAGATCCGCGCGCAGCGTCGATGACCTACCACATCGTCGACCCAAACCCGCTATCGGCGCGGCACGTGTACGATCTCATCGCAAAACGTGCGGGCAAGCGCGTCGCAAAAAATGCCCTCGGCAGTTCGATCGCGTCGCGTTTGACGGCGCGTGCGCTGCGCTTGCCCGGGGTCGAGCGCTTGTCCAAAAGACGCTTGCCGGTGCTCGACTTGCTCGATCGCTTCGTCGTGTACAACTGCGCCAACACGCTGGCCCACCTTGAGGGCACGCAGATCGTCTGCCCGCGCTTTGACACCTACGTCGACAAATTGATGGCGTACGTCAGCGACGCGCTCAAAAAAGAGCGCACCGCGCGTCGCAGCGCACAGCTCCATGCCGATCCTTATGACGGCTAGAATCCTTAACAGCTGACGACTGCGTTCGCCCCCAGGTCGGTGAAGCTGTTGTTCACCTCCCAAGGTCGGTGAATTACTTTGTTCACCTCCCAAGGTCGGTGAATTACTTTGTTCACCTCCCAAGGTCCCAAGGTCGGTGAATTGTACGTGTGGTTCACTGTCAGACGCCTCAGCAGTGGACGGCGCCGCGGCGCACGTTCTATCCGTAAAACGGCGATTCACTGTGGCTCGATCACGCGGGACCAACGGCGGCAACACGATGCACAAACTCCTCGACCCCTCTGCTTTGCGTTGGACCTTTCCCGTCGACACATTCACGGACAAAGACCTGCGTCCGGCGGAGAAGGACCGTCACGGCCGTCCCGGAGCGCTCGGGCAAGAGCGGGCGCTGACGGCGCTGGAACTCGGCTTGGGGATTCGCGAGCGCGGCTTCAATATTTTCGTGGTCGGGGCTTCCGGTACTGGGCGGACTTCGACCGTGCGGGAGTTGCTTGAGGCGCGAGCCAAAGACGAGCCACCTCCGCAAGACGTCATCTTGCTCTATAATTTTTCCGACCGCGACCGCCCCCATGCGGTGCTCGTCCCCCCGGGTGTCGGGCCCAAGATCAAAAAGAGCTACGACGGCTTTGTCGAGCACATGCTCAACGCGCTTGAAAAGGCGTTTGAAAGCGAGGGCTACGTCGAGCGCAGAAACCAACTCGATGCGCAGCACCAAGAAAAGACCGACGGCTTTTTGTCGGGCATTGACGCCGAGGCGCGCGCCCGCGGCTTCATCTTATCGCGCACCGGCAACGCCTTAAATCTTGCGGTCGCCGACAAAGACGGCAAGCCGCTCGCCGAGGACTTGTTTGAGGCGCTCACCGACGTCCAAAAACAAGAGCTCGAGGACAAAGCGAGCGAGCTGCAAGGCGGACTCGAAGACGCATTGCGCAAGATTCGCACGCTTGAAAAGGACACCGACGAAGCGGTCGAAAAACTCGCGCGCGAAGTGGCGTCGTCGGTGGTGGCGCCGCTCATCGACGACCTCAAAAAAGACTACGAAGCGCTGCCACGGGTGCAGGCCCACCTCGATGACGTCATCAAAGACGTCCTTGACCGTTTGCGCCGCTTGGCCCCCGAAAGTCACGTCATCGCCGAGGGTGGCGATGCGGCGGACAGTGATCCCGCGCCCACCCCCACCCGCAAACTGCGCGAGGAGGAAGAAGACGACGATCGCGATGAGCCGGCGCTGCTGCGCTACCGCGTCAACGTCCTCGTCAGCCACAACCACAAAAGTGGCCGCGCGACGAAAAAGGGTGGCGCGCCGGTGGTGCTTGAGACCCACCCCACCACCGCCAACCTCATCGGCCGCATCGAACACAAGATGCGCGCGGGCGAGGCGACGTCGACGGACTTTTTACGCATCAAGGCGGGCGCTTTATACAAGGCCAACGGTGGCTATTTGTTGCTGCACGCGATGGACTTGTTGCGCGATCCCGCCGCTTGGGAAGGCCTCAAGCGCGCGCTGAAAAACCGCCAGATTGAACTCGACGATCCCGGCGAGCCCGGCCGCATGGTGTCGGTGGCGTCGTTGCGTCCCGAGCCGGTGCGCTTGTCGGTGAAGATCGTGCTCATCGGCACGCCCGAGCTGTACTATTCGTTGTCACGCGGGGACCCGGATTTTTCCAAGCTATTCAAAGTCAAAGTTGATTTTGACGTCGAGATGGAAAAAAACACCGCCCGCATGCGCGACTACCTGCGCTTTTTGGCCGGCCTCGCCCACGAAGAAAAGCTCATGCCGCTCACGCTGCCTGGCGCAGGCCGGGTGCTCGAGCACGCAGCGCGCGTGTGTGACGACCAAGCCAAGCTCACCACGCGCTTTGGCGAGATGGCCGACCTGGTGCGCGAGGCGAGCTTTTGGGCGGCGCGCAAAGGTGCCAAAGCGATCGAGCGCAGCCACGTGCGACAGGC
>JAYTVG010000753.1:0-3955 GCA_043744135.1 Deltaproteobacteria bacterium
GCGGCACCGTGGTGGTGGTCGCGGATCGCAACGCCAGCCTCGTGGTCGCGCTGTTGGCTGCGCTGCTAGCGCGCGTGCGCTTTTTTATCGCGGACGCAGCGTATCCGTTGCCGCGGCTGCAGCAGTGCGCGTCGCAGCTCACACCAAACGTCGTGCTTGCATGCGGCGACAAGCGCATCGAGAGCTTGGCGCACGCGCTGCGCGACGCCTTGCCGGGCGCGCCTGTCGACGTTGTTTGCGTGAACGCAGACGCGACCAACGGGGACGTCGACGTGCCGGATGCCTCGTCACCCGACGTCAGCTGCAAGCCAAGCGCGCTCGACGCTTACGTCATGTTCACGTCGGGCAGCACCGGCCAACCCAAAGCGGTGGTGACGGCGCATCCACCGCTAGTGCACTTCATCGAGTGGCACGTGCGCACGCATGCACTCAACGCCACCATGCGCTTTGCGCTGCTCAGCGGCCTCAGCCACGACCCGATGCTGCGCGATGTGTTCACGCCGCTATCGATCGGCGCGACCTTGTGCATCCCAGCGCAAACGACGTTGTTTGACCCCGTCGCGCTGGCGGCGTGGCTGCTGCACCACCGGGTCGCCGTGCTGCACGTGACGCCAGCGCTGGGTGGTGTGCTCGCCGAGGGCGTGCTCGACGCGCCGACACCGCAACCGTTGACGGCGCTGCGCTGGCTGTTTTTCGGTGGCGACTCGCTCAACCGCACCGTCAGCCAACGTGTGCGCGCCGCCGCACCGCACGCACAACAAGTCAATTTTTACGGCGCGACCGAGACCCCGCAAGCGATGGCACACCACCTGATAGCAGCCGACGATGACACCACATCGTTCCCGATCGGCCGCGCAATCGACGACGTGCAGCTGCTCATCATGCACAACGGCGCCTTGTGCCCGGTTGGTGAGCCCGGTGAGATTTGGGTGCGCAGCCGCTTTTTGTCGCGCGGTTACGCATCGGGACAGCCGGCGCGATTCGTCGTCAACCCCTTCACGGGCGACGTAGACGACATTTGCTATCAAACGGGAGACCTCGGCAGCTACGATTCACAAGGCAATGTGAAACTGTTGGGGCGCGTCGACCACCAAGTAAAGATCCGTGGCTTTCGCGTCGAGCTCGGCGATGTGGTTGCGGCACTCGAGCGCATCGACGGCGTGCAGCGTGCGGTGGTGCTCGCGAAAGACCTACCCACCGGCCGCGCGCTCGTTGCGTACTTCGCGACCGGCACCAGCGGCGTCACGGGCGCACAAGCCCGCGCCGCCCTGACGCAGACGCTACCCGCCTATATGGTGCCGAGCTTCGCGGTCGCGCTGGCGGCGTTTGCGCTCCTGCCAAACGGCAAGATTGACCTCGCTGCGCTGCCTCAGCCAACGGCGGCCGCCGGCACCGCCAGTGCGCCAACAACACCGCAGCAACGCGCCTTGGTTGAGCTATGGCAAGAGTTGTTGCAGTTGCCGCAGGTGTCGTTGGATGACAGCTTCGCGGACCTCGGCGGTGACTCGCTCACCGCGCTGCGCGCTCTCGTGCGCATGCGGCGTTTGGGCGTGTCGCAACAGGTGGCGCGCGGCATCTTACAAGGGCGCACCATCCGGCAAATCGCCAGCGGCGACGTCGGTCCCGTCACGCCGCCCGCGCGCGCCGCGCAACAGCTGTGGATGCACGCGCTGCGTGGTGCGCTGGTGTTGGTGCTCGTCACAGACCACTGGCTCGAAGGATTTGCCAGTGAGTGGTACCAACTAATCGCGGCGCGGATCGGACTATTACTCAACATTGCAACGCCTGGCTTTGCGTTGCTGTTTGGCGCCTCGCTCGGTGAGATGCAGTACCGCCAGTGGCTGGCGCAGCCGTCTGCGGTGCGGCGACGCATGCATCAAAGCGCCTTGCTGCTGATCGCAAGTGTCGTCGTTCTTGGTGGTATCAAGGTGCTCACGCGGGTTGCGCTGCAGCAACCGCTGCAGGCCACAGCGGTCGCGATGTCGTTCATGAGCCCGCTTGACTATTACGCACTCGCTTTACTGACTGCACCCTTGTGGTTTACCGTCATGCGACGCATAAAAAAACCGTCGATCTCGATACCAGCAACAATACTAACAATGCTGGTGCTATCAAAAATCGTATTTACGGTGATTAATGACGCTCAAGTGAGCGGCTTGTTGTATTTGTTCAAGGAACTCGTCATAGCCAAGTTCAACTATTTTAAGATGTCTGCCGCGGTCCTGTGTGGCATGGCTGCGGGAATGGCTTTACGCGCGCGCACGCAGCCGCCGCATGCGCTGACGCTCATGGGCCTCGCGGGCGCGGGTGCGGTCGTCGCATTAGCGGCCCTTCGGCTCGGCGACGGCAACTGGCTGCGGCTCGGGGATGCCGACGACATGCGCGCGTGGCGCTGGCTGTTTGGCGCGGCAGCGCTGGCGGCGATCGGCGCCGTGTTGCGCGCGCTGTTGTCGCGAGCGCCGTCATCGTTGCGTCGCTTGGGGACCGTTGGACAGGCGGCCTTTGCACTGTTTGTGTTGCACATTGCCGCCGTCGACATCTATCACTTGCTGTTGGCGCTCGGCGTGCACGCGCTACCAGCGACGGCGCTGAGCATCGTGCCGGTGGGCTTGGTGGCGGCAGCGCTGCTGCGTCGCTTGTTCGCACTTTACCACGCGCCGTCGTGACGCCGACTACAACAAATATTTGACGCGCACGTCGGCGCGCATGGCTTCATAAATGGCATACACAACGTCGCCATCGGCTACCCACAGCTGCAGCGTCAACGATTCGTAGGCGCCTTGGCTGCTGTGCCTGAGCTGCTGCTCGCTGGCGTTCACTTCGCGACCCAGTACGCCTGCCACCCGCACCAACAAGTCCGCGACAAATCCGGACGTCGCCACTGCGGTGAAGCGAAACTCACACGGAAAGCTGACGAGTTCGTGGATGCGCTTTTGCGCCATCCCCGCACCGATCGACCACCCGAGCATGGGGCCTGCATCATCGTCTTGCACCGCTTCAGTGTAGCGGGCTCGCCGCGCACGCGCGACTTCGCAGCTGCTCACGTGCACCTACAGCGACGCGCGCAGCAGGCCGTCCGCGATGGCGTCATTGATGATACCGCGTGCGTCGTCGTCGTCGTCAGCGCCGAGCGTGCGTGCAAACGCCACCAACTGCGGCAGTGCCAGGGGTTGCATCGCGTGCTCAAGCAGTTGCCCCATCGCGTCGCTGACGGTGGCGATGTCCCAGCCGTCGGCTTGCGGGCTTAGCAGCACCCACTGCCGTGTGGCGCAGCTGATGTCGGTCGCGCGCTCGCCTGCCAACACGCGCGCGAGCACGTCGTCACCGCGGTCGATGGTAGCACTTGTTGGGCGAAGCAGCTGCGCGTGGTGTTGCACCGTGCCGGCGGCGAGCGCGACACACACGACGCCCGGCGCGCAGCCAACTTGAGTGGGAGCCGGTGTTGTGGCGTTGCGTCGTCGCGCGCGGGCCAGCGCGAACTCGAGCGCACACACGCCATGTGTGTCGGCGGTGAGCACGCGCGCGCACGCGAGCGTGGCGGAGCCGCAGACGTCGAGTTCGGCAAAAAACGCGTCGGACGCGAGGCAGGAAAAAATCGCCGGCACGCCGTGGATGGCGCCGGTGAGCGGCAGTTCCGCCAACAGCGCGTGCACCAAGCGCTGGGTGCGCAGCGCATCGCAGCGAAAGGCGCGCGGGTCGACGCGCAACATCAGCTCAACGTCACGGGCAGCCAGTCCCGCGCTGGTGAGACCGGCGAAAAACCGCGCCGCGAACAGCGGGTCGAGGTGCAAGCGCACGATGACGCGCTGCAGTTCACGGTGGCCCATGCACGCGTTCCCGCAGCGCCGTCGACGCTGCGCCTTGCAGCGTTTGGGTGATGCGCTCAAAGCCGGGGCCGACGGCGCCGATGCTGTTGCGTTCACACTCAAACACCACCGCGCGCAGGTTCACGGCG
>JAYTVG010000754.1:0-3953 GCA_043744135.1 Deltaproteobacteria bacterium
GGGACTTTGGGCGGCGAGCGCTTGGTGCTGCGCGGCTCGCACGGCCTGGCCTTGATGGACGAAGGCCTCGTGAGCTTCGGCGTCGCTGAGGGCCTTGCCGGCCACGTCGCCAGCACCTTGCAAACGGTGGTGGTGCAAGACGCGCCGCGCGACAGCCGCTTTGCGCCGTTGTACGCGCAGCGCACGGAGATAGGCTCATTGGTGGCAGCGCCGCTGATGTTTGGTGCACAGCTCGGCGGCGTCGTGACGGCGTCGCGGCGCGAGATCCGGGCGTTTTCCCCGCGCGACGTCGATCGCTTCGAGGTCGCAGCCGCCACTGTCGGGCAGGACCTCCACCAAGCGAGTGTGCTCGCAAGCGCAATGCTCGATCCCGTCACCAAACTCGGCTCGCGGTTTGCGCTTTTGCTCGCATTGCCGCGCGAGGCCGAAATCAGCCGCCGCTACCGCACCGAGCTGTCGTTGCTGATGATGGATGTTGATGGCTTGGCCGCGTTCAATGCGACGCACGGCCGCACCCAAGGTGACGCGCTGCTGTTGACCGCGGCGGGTCGCCTGCAAGAGGCGTTGCGCGCGGCCGACCTCGCCGTGCGTTTAGGCGACGACGAGTTGGCGATCTTGCTGCCGATGACGTCGTCTAATAACGCCCGCGCCATCGGCAAGCGTCTGCTGCGCACGTTGGCCGCACCGCTAGCCGGCGTGCCAAAGCCCCCGTCGTGGTCGGTCGCGACGGCGACGCTGGGCGCTGATGAAGACACGCTCGAGTTTGTCTGGCGCTGCGATGCGGCGCTGGCTGCGGCCAAACGGCAAGGGGGAAACGCCCTGGTGACGTCGGCCGCGCCGCGCCGCGACCTTGAGCGCCCCGCCGGGACGTAGCTGCGTTGGCTTGGCGCCGGCATGCATTGATCCTTGAGCGTTGCGCGCGTGCACGTTAAGCAGGGCTGTGTCCCCCGTCGATTTGTACCGTGAAGGAGCCCGACTCCCAGAACAGCTGTCGCGGCTGCTGTTTTTGGAGCCTGTCGTGGCGGGCATGCGGGTGCTTGAGGTCGGCGCGCAGTCCGACGCGGTCGCGCGCTTCTTGCTCGACCTCGGCGCGACCCGCGTCGTGTGCGCCTCAACGGACAAGGCCCTGATTGAGCGGCTGCGGCTCGACAACACACTCGCGACCGTCGATCACAGAGTCATACGCCCCGGCGTGCTGCCCGGCGACGATGGCGCGTTTGACCTCGTCATCGACTTCAGCTTGCCCGAGGCGCTGGCGGCAGGCGAGACCTTTCGACTCACGGACATCGCGCGCCTGCTGTCGCGCGACGGATTCGCGGTCACCGCGGTGCCGGGTGTTGACACGCCGACGCTCGGCGCGCTGTTTGGCGAGACCCACGTGCAGCAAGCCACCAGCGTTCGCTCTTCCGCGGGCATGCAACATGGCGCAACGGTGGGCTACCGCGGCGTGCTCGATGCGCTCAAGCTGCAGTTCGAACTGGTGCAGGTGTACTTTCAAAGCCTGCTGCTGGGGTATTTGTTCGGCTCGTTTGACGTCGAGCCCAGCGGTGACGGTGTGTCGCCCGCGACCGGCTTGATGGGCGACCAGCCAGAGCCCGCGGGCCACTACGTGTTTGCGTTTGGCAACGCTATCCCGGTGATGCAAGACGTGGCCCTCGTGCAAGTGCCGTTTTCCGCGCTGCTCGGCACGCTCAAGGCACGCAACATCACGGCGCCAACCTCGCTGGGCCCGCCGGCGCCGAGCGCGTTTACTGCACCGGCTGCTAGCGGCGTCGCGCCCGACGATGCCGGGCCTATCGCCATCGTCGCGCTCGTCGATGCGGCTGCGGCCGTGCTGCTGACGGTCGAGGCCGCGGGTGACGACAACGATGTGAGCGGCGATGACGCAGTCGCGCGCGACGCTTATGCCTACGAGATAGACGCGCGCGACACGCTTCTTCAAGAGCAAGACGCGCAGCTGCAGGCGCTACGGGCGAACCACGCTGACGTCGTGCGCCGAGCCGAGCAGGCTGCCTTAGCGCTTGAACAAACAAGCGCGCACCGTGATGAGCTGAGCGCGTTTGTCCAAGGGCTCGAAGCCAGCGTGCAAGCGCACGCAGCGCAGGCCGACGATGCGCAACAGCAGCTTCGAACGCTACGGGCGACGGCACAGCAGGCCGAGACGGAGACGAGCGCGCAAGCGCAACGTGAGTGCGATGCGCTCGCGCAGCGCGTGCACGCGCTGACCGTCGAGTTGGTCGAGTTGACTGCAACCATCGCGACCATGGGCGACAACCGGGACGCCGCGGTGGTGCGTGCGTCGGCTTTGGAATCGGCGCTCGCGTCGACGGACCTAAAACGCGCCGAGCTGTTGTCGCAGTTGGCGACGGTGAACGCCGCGCACCAACTCGACGTTGGACGTTTGCGGGCCCAACACGAGTTCGTTGAACACACCGCGCAGGCGCACAAAGACGAACTTGAGGCGCAGGGCCGAGCGCTAAGCGAAGCCCGCGAAGGCGCCATCGCCGCACGTCGTGAAGCGGACCTGTTAGCGCAAGAAGCGCAACGTGCGGCCCCGCTCAATGAGCGCGTCGTGGCCCTCACCGACGAGCTGCGACACGCGCACCAGCTCATGCGCGACGCCGACGCGCGACACGCCGAAGTCGCGCAGGCTCAAACGGACGCCCACGAAGCGGCGATCGCGGTGTTGGCGGCGCGGGTTTTGGAGTTGCAACAGCAAAACGACGCGATGCGCGCCTCCAGTGACGATGTCGCGCGTACACTCAAACAGCAGGTACAAGCGCACGACGCGCTCACGCAACAGCTGGCCGACACAGCCCACGAGGCAGAAGCTTTACGACAGGCGCTCGCGCGCGAGCACGAACGCAGCGCCAAGTTAAGCGACGAGGCGCAGCGCCTCGCGCAGGGCGTCAAGGTGTTGGCGGCGGAGCGCGACGACAACCGCGAGCGCCTCTCGCAGCACGACGCAGCACGCATCGCGCAAGAGCAAGAGCAACGGCAACAGCACGACGCGATGGCTCAACAGCTCGCAGCGCAGACTGCGTCGGTCGCCTCCGTGCAGCATGACCTCGAGCAAAAAGACAAACGGCTGAAGGCCGCCCACGCAGCACTCGAAGAGGCGCGCCGCGAGCTCGTGCAAGCACGCGAAGGTCTCACCGACGTGGCGGGCCAGCGCGACACCCTGCAGCAGGTGCTGCGCGCGCGCGAACGGGAACTCGAAGGTTCTCGCAGCGATCTCGTCGACGCCGCCAGCGCCGCGCGCACCCACCTTGAGCAACTTGACGTCGCGAGCAAGGGGCTGCTCGAGATGCGCGAGCGGCTCGCTGCCGTCGACGCCGACAAAGCACAGCTGACACAGACGCTTCAGTCGCTGGCCGCCAGCAACCACGACGCACACGCTGCCGCGCTCGATCAAAGCGCCAAGCTCGCAGAGGCTGAGCGTGGTATCGCCGCCGCACAGGACGCCGGCGTAAGCTCGCTAGCGCGCATCGAGCAACTCGAGGCGCAAGCTAGCGCCCAAATCGCCGAGCTCGACAGCGCGGCACGTGAGGCCGCGACCGCTTCCACGCACCACGCGCACGCACTGCAACAGTGGCAAACGGCCAGTGCAGAACTCAACGCTGCACACCAGCAGCACACGCACGCGAACGAACAACACGCGCAACAACATCAGCGCATGGCGCAGGAACTTGCCGACAAAACAACCGCCCTACTCGCGCAGCACGACAGCCACGACAGCGTGGTCGCAGAGTTGCAAAACCACCACGCCACCCTCATCGACACGCTGGCGGCGCAGCACGTTAGCGAACGCAACGCAACGCAACAGCGCATCGCCGAGTTGAGTGAGGAAGCGGCGCAGTCCGAGCATCGCATCGCGACACTCGTCACAGAGGCGCACGTGCTCGTGCAACAGCACAAGCGCGTGCTTGACGAGGTTGAAAGCGTGCAAGGCC
>JAYTVG010000755.1:0-14079 GCA_043744135.1 Deltaproteobacteria bacterium
CTGCCGACACCCCCATCGGCATCGTCACGAAGCACATCTTGGAAAAGCCGGTCGCTCCGCGCTTGCGCGCGCCCAAGCTCGACGTGCCAGTTGAGCTCGAAACCATCATCATGACCGCGATGGAAAAGGAGCCCGACAAGCGCTTCGCCACGGTGTCGGCGCTCGGCGAGGCGCTTGAGGGCATGGTCGTGAATCTCGGTTTCACGCAGGCGCGCTCGTCGGGTTCGTTGTTCGTTGGCAGCTCCGGCAGCGCGTCAAACCCGGCCGTGCCACCTGCCTCGGCGGCGCCGGTCGCTCAAAACTCGATGGCGAGTCCAGCCGCGGCAGCGCCGGGCACTGCCGTGACGCCGATCGCGGCGGCAGCCCTCCCCCAAGCGCCTTCCAATACCGCGTCGAGCCTGCGCAAAGCGGCGCTGGTGTTCGCTGTGATCACAGCCGTTGGGCTGGCCGTGGTGCTCGCGGTGCGACCAAGCGCGGCGTCACGGCGGGTTGACGCGGGCACGGCCGCAAGCGTCGACGCCGGCGCCGCGACGGTTGTTTTCGCGACCCCTGACGCCGGCTTAGCGCGCAGCGTCGACGCCGGCAGCGGCGCCGTCGCGAGCGGCAGCCTCGACGCCGGCACCACACCGCCCCCCCGCGACGCAGGATCGCAAACCGTCGACGCGGGCACCAAAAAGCCGGTCGTCAAGGAACCGAAGGAACCCAAGGACCCGAAGGACCCAAAGATGCTGCCGGCGGAACGTCGCGCCAAAGCACGGGAACTCTTTGATCGCGCGCACGCGGCGGTGGCGGAGAAGGATTGCGGAAAAGCCATGCCTGACCTCGCTCAAGTGCGCAAACTCGACCCGTCCATCACGCAGGCGGTTTACGACATCGCGCTGTGCCAACGCCGCAACGGTGACGACGTGTTGGCGTGCAAAGCCGCCGACGCGTACGCGCAACTCAAACACCTCGCGCCCGGCGACAAACTGTACGTGCCCGTCATGAAGGTGCTGTGCCCAAGCAACGTCAAGTGACCGCGCCTGAGTCGAGATGGGTCGGCGATTTTGTGGATAGCGACTTTCCTGCAGCGACCAACGTTGAGCGCTTCAGCCGGCGCGCGTTAGCGGTCCGGCAGCTCGACGCGCAGCACCTTTTCGCCCATCAACAACAAATCGCCGTGGTGTAGACGCTGCCGCTTGAGCACGCGCACGTAGGTGCCGTTGCGCGAGCGCAGGTCCTCAAGCACAGCGACCCCGAGCTCGTCGACCGCGATCTGCGCGTGGCGCTCAGAGACAAACGAATCCAGCGGAAAGTTCACGTCGCAGTGCGAGCGCCCAAGCGTCAGCAGGCGCTGGTAGCGCTGGTAGACTTGATGTTCCGCTTGGGTAGCCCCGACGTGTAGCAGGGTCAGCGCGGGCAATGGTTTCACGAGGCTGCCCATGCGCAGCGTGGTTGGGTCAGACGCAAATTTTGACGCAGTCGGCCCCGGGTTTGCTTCGTGCGCAGCCAACACACGCAAGCGCTGCGACCCGACCACAACCTCGCTGCCGACGGGCAATGGCGTGACGTCTTTGACGCGCACGAACACGCCGTTGTTGGTGGCCATCGGCTCAAGCGTGAGCTCGCCTGCAGGCGTCAGCTCGAACGCTGCGTGGACGCCCGCGAGCAGCATGTCGTTGTCGAAGCGAATCGCGCCCGTGTTGCGGCCCACGTTCGTGGTGCCGACGCCCAGGCGCCACTGCGTGCTGCCGGTCGCTTGCCCGCGCACGAGCACCAACTTCGCGTGGCGCTGCACAGACGGGAGCGCGCCGAACATCATCGTCACGTTCGCCGGTTTTTGCGCGATGGCGCCCGCTTGCGGCTCGTCGGGTTCGGCCCCGCTGCGTGCGCCACAGTTGCGACAAAATTTGTCGTCGGGCTCAAACGTGGTGCCGCAGCGTGCACACGCGGCCTGCAGCGCCCGCAGCGGCTCGAGCGCGGGATAGTCGCCCGACAGCTGTGCAGGCGCCTCTCCCATCGGCGCCGACAGCCACACGGGAGGCTCACCGCTTGAGACTGGGGTCGGCGGCATGCTGACGGCGAACTGCACCTGGCGCGTCGCGGTGCGCGGCGCAAACGACGGCACCTCAGCGACGTCTTCGCTGGCGGGTGCAAGCGGCGACGCGCACGACACGCAAACGGCAACGCCCGGGTCGTTGTACGCGTCGCACACCTCACACACGACACCCATCACCAGCGACAGCGCATTGTCGAGCGCATCGTGCTGTGGCTCAGCCGCGCCGCACGCGTCGCAGTACGGTTTGGTTTGCGCAGGTGCGCGGCAGCTTGGGCAATCCCACGTCGACACGATCGGCACTGTGTGCGAGCACGGGGGGTGACGTCAACTCGGCGGGTGCTTTTGTGTCGAGCCGCGCACAATTCGTCGACCTTCGCAGTGGACAGTGCAACTTCACGGTGGTCGTGTGAACCGACCGGCGCCGCACCCGCGTCGTATGCTGTGCGTCGCACGGTGGCTCGTTGCGCTCGGTCTGTCGGTCGCGTGCAACCCGCCGGCGCCGCCGCGCGACCACAACAAAGACATCGGCGTGGCGCTTGGATTGTTCGCGTCGTCGGACCGCTACGACTACGCGCCACTGCTGAAGGAACTGGCCACGACGGGCGCCACGTCCGTGCAGCTCGACGTCGTGTGGACGCAAGCCAACGTCGCCAGCACCACCATCGCACCCTTCGCCGGCACCAGTCCGTCCATCGATCGCTTACGCACCACCATTGCGCAGGCGCGCGCGCTCGGGCTGACCGTTACGCTGTTTCCCATCGTGGCGCTGCGGTCGCGCACGGCCGAGCAGTGGCGCGGCACGCTCGCGCCAGACAACGTGGCGCTGTGGTTTGACAGTTACCGCGCCTTCATCATCACCATGGCCGACGTCGCGCAGGCCAGCGGCGTCGCGACCTTGAGCGTGGGCAGTGAGCTGTGCTCGCTTGAAGGCGAGCAGCAGCACTGGCGCGACGTCATCGCGGTGGTGCGCCGCCGTTTTGATGGAGCGCTGCTTTACTCAGCGAACTGGGACCAGCTCGACACTGTGATGTTTTGGGATGCGCTCGATCAAGTCGGCGTCACGGGCTATTTCAAACTCGCAAACGGCGCGTCCGCCACGAGCACGCCAGCGCTCAGCGCCGCATGGTCAGCGCCACTAGCACAGCTCGCCACGTTGCGCGCGCGCACGCACAAACCATTGATGATGACCGAGGTGGGCTGGCCTTCACACGCGCGCGCGGCACACACACCGTGGGACGAAACCACCGATGCAGCTATCGACGTCGACTTGCAAGCGCGGCTGTACCGCGCCTTTTGCGACGCCACCGCGCACGACGACACGCTCGCGGGCGTGACGTTTTGGAACTGGTTCGGCGCCGGCGGCAGCGATGACCGCGGCTACACCGTGCGCGGCAAACCCGCGTTGTCTGAGCTGTCTGCGTGCGTGCGCCGGTTGCGCTGACGTCGGCGTGCTGCACCGATGTGACGTGAGCGCTTTTGTCAGGCCGCCATCGCTGCCAAAAGCCACGACCCGCGCCCGCGACGCACGCGTCGAAATTTACTCTCGCGCCCGATTGATCCAAGGTGCTTGATGAGTTCTGGCGGCCAACCTGCCGACGACCGTGTGGATGCGTACCTGCGCGCGTGCGCTGACGATCGTTTTAGCGGCAGCGTCGTCGGTGCGCACGGGCCCTGGAGCGCCGTCGTGCAGTTTGCGGATGGCGTTGTCGTCGATGCGCGCCTCGGGCCGTTTGTCAACGAGCCAGCACTCGTGCGCCTGCTGTTGTTGGGCGCGTTGCCGCTCACGCGCGACGTCACGCCGCGGGCGCCCTCAGCGGGCACCCTCGCCAGCGTGGATGTGGTGCTGTCGCGTTTTGCTGGCGCGTACGCACTGTGGGTTGAGCTTGCACAGTACGTCGGTGGCTTCGCTCAAGTGTGGGCGCTGCGGTTTGACGTTTTGGCGAGCAGGCTTGGCGAGTTCCCTGACGCAATCAACCCGCTGCTGCGGCTGCTCGACGGCACGCGCACCGTGCGAGAAGTGGTCGCGATGGCGCCGTTGGACGAAGTCTTGACGCTGCGCATCTTGGCGCGCCTGCTGCAAAGTGGTGTCTTGCAGGTGCCGCCGCGGCCGATCCCGCTGACGACACCGAGCGCGCGTAACCACATCGTCGACGTTGAAGGTGGGCTGCAGTCGGCGCTGCTGGGCAGCTTGGTGTCGCGCGAAGGGGACCCAATCACCCTCGACAACCCCCGCGATGTGGTGCCGCTGCACAACGTCAAGCATGCCCACGCGGTGGCGGCGCAGGCCACGGCTAGCGATGCGCCGATGTCGACCAGCGGCGGCCACAGTGTGTATGGTGCGCCGCCAAAGGCGCCGTCGCTGGTTGGCGATAGCGACCTCGACGCCTGGCTTGGCGTGGAGGATTCGTTCTTTAAAAAGGCGCCCACAGCCACACGCAGTCGGTCGCCCGCGCTAGCGCTGTCGGTGTTGCTTGCGTGCGTCATCGCGGCACTGGTCGCCGCGGTGCTCGCGCGCGCGCTGGGCTGACGTCGACCGCGTGTCAGCCCACGGCTTTTTGCGCATAGCGCTGCATCTTTTTCAGGCTGGCCACTTGGATTTGACGCACGCGCTCGCGTGACAGGTTGTAGGTCACGCCGATTTCTTCGAGCGTTTCGTCCTCGTCAGTGCCGATGCCAAAGCGCCGCACCAAGATGTCGACCTCCATCGGCGTCAGGCGCATCAACACGCGCCGCACCCAGTGGCGCTCGGCGGCTGCGATCACCTTGTCGTCGGGTGAAACGGCGTCGGCGTCGCTTGTCATTTCGCCAAGCGTGCGGTCCTCGTCGTCACCGACAGCGTCGTCGAGCGAAACGGGATCGCGCGGCACCGCGCACATGATCTCGTGCAACTTCGCGAGCCCGACGCCCAGTCCCGCGGCGAGTTCCTGGTACGACGGGTCGCGCCCCAAGCTGCGCTGCAGATCGCGCGTGACCTTTTGCAACTCGCGACGTGCGTCGAACATATGCACCGGCAAGCGCACTTGCGCGCCTTTGTTCATGATGGCGCGCTCGATCGCTTGGCGGATCCACCAGTGGGCATAGGTGGAGAAGCGAAAGCCCTTGGTGTGGTCGTAGCGGTGCACGCTTTTAATGAGGCCAAGATTTCCCTCTTGAATCAAGTCGATGAGCGGCAAGCGATAGTGATGAAAGCGCCGCGCCACGCTCACCACCAGCCGCAGATTTGCGCGCACGAAACGGTTGCGCGTTTGCAGCGCGGCGCGCCTGACGGCCTGCAGTTCTTTTGCGACGCTTGGCGCGCGCTCGTGCACCGACGCGATGGTAGCGTCGACGAGTGAGCGGCTGTCGTCTGCGAGGCGCAGCGCGGTCGCGACGTCAGCGATGTCTTTGGGCGCCTTGCCGCCCGACACCAAACGCGCGAGGGCGTCGGCGGGGATTGCGGTGGTGTCGACGCCGCTTGCCTGCACGTGCGCCGCCACCCCGTGCACGTTGAGCAAACGCGTCCAGCACTTAATTTCTAGATCGAGCAAGGTCTTTGCGAGTGAAATCTCCTGCTCGGCAGTCAACAGCGCGATGCGTCCAAGCGACGACAGGTAGTCCGAGAGCATGGCGTCGCGGCCATCGCGGGCGCCCTTTTTCTTCGTCGGTGTCGGCGTCAACACCACCGGGCGCGTGGGCTTTTTTTGCACCGGCTCGGCTTCGGCGGGCGGGCGGGCGGGCGCGAACTGCTGCGCTGCGTCTTGCAAAAGTGAGATGGCGTCGATGTCCACCAACATTGCCGATTTGCCCATGTGACCTCCTGAGAGTCACTGGGTCCAAAGCAAGAAGCTAGCCCACTGCGCAAGCGGACCATCGGGCGCGTGTTTAGCGAGCGTCTTGTCCGGTTTGCTGCTCTGGCGCGCCGTCCACGAAGGCTGCGTCAGACAGGCCTGCGCCCAGCCACGCCCGCAGCACGACGCTCGCGTAGCTACCTTTCGGCAAGAAAAATCGAATACTTGCGCCCCCTGTGACGGCGCGCACGTCGACCTCATGCGGGCGCACGCTGGCAGGGCGACGCGCACCGACATCAAAGGCTGGGTGGGCGCACAGCTCCTGCGCGTCGAGCCCCACCTGCGCACACGATCGCGACTCCAGTGTCACAGCGGTGCCGCGCGCGGGCCGCATGTTGGCCCCACACAGCGGACCCGTGACAACCACCGCATCGTCGTTGAGGCGCGCTTGATCCACGCCGGGGTCGTCGCAATAAAACGGCGCGCCGTTGTCGGTTTTGTGCAGCACGTCCCCTTCGATGGTGGTGCGCCAGCTGCCGTCAAAAACGCGACCGGCGAGCCACGCGTTAAACAGCGACGACTGCACAGCGCTCACCCAAAAACGCTCGCGCCGCGTCTTGGCCGCAAAGCCGCGCGCCAAAAATCGCGCCGCTTGCGCCAAGGTGGCGCCATCGTGACCGAAGCGCTGGGCGCCGAAAAGATTTGGCACGTGCGCGCACAACTTAGCGCGCACCAACAGCGCGTCTGCGTCAACGGCGCCAGCGATGTTGATGGTGAAGGTGTTGCCGCGCAGGTGCCCCAAGCGCAGCTTGTTGTTGTGCAACCGCGCTTCGAGCACGCGCGCACCGGGGATGTCGATGGCGTCGGCGTTGACGGCACGCGCAGGCATGCTCAACCACTGCCGCGAGATGGCGCGCTCGTCTTTTTGCCCGGCATAGCCGATGTCGCGCTCCGACAGCCGAAACTGCGCGCACAACCCTTGCATCAGCGCGCGGGTCGACAGGTTGCGCTTTTCGAACTGAACATACAGGTGCTCGCCGCTGCCTTGTGGCAGGTACGCGGGCACCTCGTCGACGATAAAGTCCTCGGGCTCGCCGCGAAACAACAAGGGCCCGCACGGCAGCGCACCGGGGCACGCGACGTCTAAGCATGCGTCGCTAAAGGAAGGCAGCGCAGCGAGTGCCGTCTGCAGGGACTGCGACACCACGGTCGGTTGCGGCACGCTAGGTCCCGACGTCGTTAGACGCTGGGCCTTCGAGCGCGCGGATCTGATCTTCCAACGCGCGGATGCGTTGTTTGAGCGCGCGCAGCTCGCCGGATTCAAACCGCGCCGTGAGCTTTTTGACGCTCTCGTCCACCAAGCGATCCACTTCGCGCGTGTTGGCGTCGATGCGCGCGCGCGCCTCCGCGAGCACGCGCTTGGCTTCGTCGGCGGTGAGCTGGCCGATAGCCACCAACCGATCGAGCAAGCTTGTGGTGCCCCGCTCGTCGGTGGCGAAGGCGCCCACGGTCTTGTGCCAACATTCGCGCAGTTTGTGCGCGCGCGCTTGACGGTGTTGTGTGGGGTCGGGGGCGCCTGGCATGCGCTACTTGTCGGCGTGGACGTCGGTGTTTGCCAGCTTCACCTTACGCACCAAGCCAAAACGGTCGAGCACGTCGTCGACGCCGGCTTCCACGCGCGCCTCGACGCTCTTTGGTACCACTTTTTTGAAGGTGTCGAGCGACCGGCGCGTCACGGCGTGCACCGTGAGGTCAAAGCGCTTGCGTAGCGAAAACCAACCGCGCTTGGACGCGTCGACCACGTCGCGCGCGTCGTTTTCGGCTTCCACCGTGAAGCTGTGCGCGGTCTTTTGCGCGTCGTCCACCACGTTATCCGCGAGAGCGGTCGCGTCGTTGGCGACGTCTTGAAGCGACGCTTTGGCCTCCTTCGCGAGGTGCTTGACCTCGTGCAGCACGGTGTTGGCGACGTGCTTGGCGTCGGTTTTTGGGCTGTGGTGTGCGTCGGTGTTTTTTGCCATGTGTAAAATCTCCCCGGTGTTGTCTCAGACGCTAGACGTCGCGCCCGGCGCCGACAAGGGGATCTGGCCGGCAAACCGTCGGCACACGTCGCGCGTTCATCTGTCGGCGCTGTCGTCGACGGCAGCAGGGACCTCATGGCGTGACTCACACGTAAGCCGCTGCGTGTTCGTCGACGAGCGCGTGCCACGAGCGTGTGGCGAGACCCTACGTGCTCAAGGTGCGAAAGCCCGTGCCGCTGACGAGCCGCTCATCGATCGTGGCAAGCACCAGCTCGTAGCTCACCGCCGTGGCCGCGATGAAGCGGTCCGCGGGATCTTGGTGCGCGAGCCCAACGGTGCGGCTGTGCAGTGCGACGTCCATCGTGAGCCGCGCGTCATTCACCGGAAACTTCCGCAGCGCCTCAGCGACCCACGCGTGGGGCGTGGTGTTTTTAGTGCGCACGTGGCCGTGCTCGATGAGCACCTGCGCCTCCCACAGCGAAATGGGCGACAGCCACAGCTCGCTTCGAGGTGACGCCAGCGCGCGCGCGATTTTCGTCGGCAAGCGCTTGGGTTGCAGCAGCGCCCACAACCAAATGTGCGTGTCGAGCAGCAGTTTCACCCGCGGCGCTTGCTGCTGCTTTTGCGCGCTGGCGGTGCGGGCGCGCTGTCGCTGAGCGCCGCCCATGCGACGTCGACGGGCGTCACGACGTCACCGAGGATGTCCGCTGTCCCGACCATGCAGCCCAAGCGCGACGCCTCGGGTGCGGCGACGGCGGGCGGCAGGATGTCAGCGATGGGCTCACCAAAGCGCGTGATGCGCAGCGGGCGCCCGGTCTTGCGCACGTGCTCAAGCACGCCCAAACACGTGGCCTTAAACTTTGAGATGGACATCACGGCCGCGGTGCTCATCGCGCATTGAACCATGGTCATTCGCCATGGTCAACGTGCGAAGGCGCGCGTACCGCGTTTCAATCCGCACAAGTCCACCCAAACAGGCCCGCTTGTGGTAAGCCGTCGTCGCGCTTGTGCACCCTTGTCGCGCGTGCCGCGACTTCACCACCGCAGGAGACCCCATGCCCAATCCCACCGCCACCTTCGACACCACCCTTGGCAGCTTCCAAGTGGAAGTGTTTTTGGACAAGATGCCCGTCACCGCTAAAAACTTTTTAGACCTGAGCAAGAGCGGTTTTTACGACGGTGTTCACTTTCACCGCATCATCAAGGGCTTCATGATTCAGTTCGGCTGCCCGCACGCCAAAGATCCCAACAGCAACCGCGCCGGCACCGGCGGGCCGCCACACGGCACCATCAAAGACGAGTTCACCGAGAAGATGAGCAATGAGCCCGGTACGTTGTCGATGGCGAACACGGGCCAACCCAATAGCGGCGGCTCACAGTTCTTCATCAACACCGTGCACAACAGCTACCTGGACTGGTTTAGCCCAGGGCCATCCAAACACCCGGTCTTTGGCAAGATCGTCAGCGGCATGGACATCGTCACGAAGATTGAGACCACGCCCGCCAACGACAGCAAGCCAAAGACCCCCGTCAAGGTCAACAAGATCACCGTGGAGGGATACTAACATGCGCGCAGTTTTCTTAGTCGCGGCACTGGTTGGTGCCGTCGCGTGTAACGCCAAAGACCTCGAGGACAAAAACAGCCGGCTCACGGCGGACCTCAACACCTGCACCACCAGCTTGAAAGCGTCGGACGCCGCCAAGCGCACACTGGAAAAGAAGCTCGCGCAAAAAGCCGAGACGCCGCCGCCGGTGGCCGCCAGCGTCAACGTCGAGGAAGTGGCCAAGAAGTTCGGCGTCAAGCCAGGCGACAAGATGTACGCGACGTTTGTGACGTCGATGGGCGACCTTGTCGTTGAGTTGTACTGGGACAAGGCGCCGATCACGGTCGAAAATTTCGTGCAGCTCGCGGAGGGCGGCAAGGAGTGGACGGACCCGAGCGGCAAAAAAACCAAGCGCCCTTTGTACGACGGCAGCAAGTTTCACCGGGTGATTCCGCAGTTCATGATCCAAGGAGGCGATCCCCTCGGCAACGGCACCGGCGGGCCGGGCTACAAGTTTGAAGACGAGTTCGCGCCGGGATTGAGCTTTGACGCGCCCGGCTACCTCGCGATGGCCAACAGCGGCAAAAACACCAACGGCTCGCAGTTTTTCATCACCGAAAAGCCCACGCCGTGGCTCAACAGCAAGCATTCGATCTTCGGCAAGGTCACCTCGGGCGTCGAGCTCATTGCAAAAATCACCGGCGTGCCGAAGTCCGACGGCCCCGGTGGCAGCACGCCCGTCACCGACATCATCTTGAAAAAGGTGCTCATCGGTCGCGGCGCGCCAAAAAAGGCGTAAGCGTTGCGAGCGCTAGCGCTGCTTGGTCAGTCTGCTGTGGCGCAGGTGTCGGGCGCGGGACGCGTGATCGCGTTTGCCGCGCCCGCCGCATTTTTTGCCCTGACGTCGCGCACCGGGTGGCGCAGCATCTCCATGCACACCCTCGTGATGTGCTCGCGGTGTTTGTTGCCGGTGGCGCTCGTCGTCGGTGCCATCGGCGCCATGGTATCGCTGCAGGCGTTGTCGTTGATGCGCAACTTTGGCATCGAGCGGCAGCTGTCGCCGCTGGTGGTCGCCACGATCGTGCGTGAGATCGCTCCCGGCTTTGCCGCGGTCGTCGTCGCCATGCAAGCAGGTGCCGGCATCGCAGCCGAGCTCGCAGCCATGCGCGTCAAAGACGAGCTCGACGCGCTCGACGTCATGGGCGTCGATGCCCGCGGCAACGTCGCTGGCCCGCGCATCGTCGCTGCGGCGCTCACCGCACCGATCATGAACGGCCTGGCGATTTTGTGCGGCTGCGCGGGCGCCTACGCGATGGCGGTGTTGGGCTTGGCGGTGCCGCGTGCGGTGTTTTTAGACAACGCGCTGCACGGCATCACACTCACCGACATCTGGTTGTCGGGGGGCAAGTCGGTGCTGTTTGGCATCGTGCTCGGCAGCATCTGCAGCACGGCTGGGTTTTATAGCGAGCGTGGTGCCGCAGGTGTGGGCCGCGCCGCCAACCGCGCGGTGGTGTGGTGCGTGGTGATGATCTTGGTGTCAAACTACCTCGCCAACACCGCGATTTTGGGGTTTTCTGGCGGCGCGGTGGGTGTGTGAACGCGGTGTTGCGCGCGCTGCACGAGGTGTTGCGCGTGCTGGCGTTTTTGCCGCGCGCGGCAACAAGCGTGGTGTCAGGCGCGCCGCTGCGCGACAGCGTCGTGCTGTTGTTGCGCTTGATTGCCTCGTCGTCACCGGTGGTGTTCGTCGTGGCGTTTTTTTCCGGCGCGATGCTCACGGTACAGGCGGCGTCGTCGCTGCAAGCACTTGGCGGTGGCTCGATGGCAGGCGTGGTCGTCGGCTTTGGCGGCATGCGCGAGGTGTTCCCGCTGCTCGCAGCCGCGTCGGTGGCCGCGCGCAGTGGTGCCGAGTTCGCATCCGAGCTGTCGACGCTGAAAGCGACCCAACAGCTCGATGCGCTCAGCGTCATGGGCCTTGACCCCCTGCGGTTGTTGGTGGGCCCGCGCATCATCGCTGCCACCTTCGGCACGCCGTTGTGCGTGCTGCTGGCGTGCGGCGCCGGCATGGTGGGCGCGCAGGTCATCGGCCACTTTCAACTCGGCATCGACCGCGGCGCGATGTGGTCGAGCTTGTGGTCCGCGGTCAGAACGATCGACGTCACCGTGGCCGTGCTCAAAGGCGTGGTGTTGGGTTTTGTGCTGGGCGCCATCAGCGTGCGCGAGGGTTTGGTTGCCACCGACGGCACCGCAGGCGTCGGCGTCGCCACCAACCGCGCGGTGATTCGCTCGATGGTCACCGTGTGTGCGGCCAGCTTGCTCATCACGGCGCTCGTGTACGGAGGCCTGGCGTGACTGACGTGCCGGCCATCGCGTTTAGCCACGTCGCCAAACGGTTTGGCACGCGCCACGTTGTCACCGACCTGTCGCTGACGATTCCAGCGCGCAGTACCACGGTGATCTTGGGCCCGTCAGGCACCGGCAAAAGCACGCTGTTGCGCATGGCGACAGGGTTGTTGGCGCCCGATGCTGGCCACGTGCACACGCTCGGTGACGACGTGTTTGCGCTGCGACGCGCGGGCCTGTTTGCGCTGCGCCAGCGCATCGGCGTGCTGTTTCAAGACAACGCGCTGTTTTCGTCACTCAGCGTGCGCGACAACGTGATGTTTCCGCTGCTGCGCGTCGCCAAGCGCACCGTTAAACAAAGCGCGGAGCGCGCCGACAGCTTGCTCGAGCTGGTCGGCCTGCATGACGTTGGCAGGCGCATGCCTGACGCGCTGTCGGGCGGCCAGCGCAAGCGCGTCGCCTTGGCACGTGCCATCGCTTTAGAACCTGAGCTCGTGCTGTTTGATGAACCCACCGCGGGGCTCGATCCGCAGACCAGCGCCAGCATCGACGCGCTCATCGTTGACATGCAACAACGGCTGAAGTGCGCCTTCGTCGTCATCACCCACGACGTCATCTCCGCCCGCGCCATCGCCCACCACGTCGGCGTGTTGTGGGGTGGCGAGCTGTTGGCGTTTGCCGCGGCCGACGCGGTGTTCGCGTCGACCCACCCCACCGTGCGAGCGTTCCTCGATAGAACCGTGGATAGGAAACCCGCGTCGGGCTAGCATGGCGTTGTGGAGTCCAGCTCATTTAAAACCGAGGTCGCGCTTGGCGCCGTCGTGGTGCTGGTGCTGCTCGCGTTTGTGTGGCTGACTTTCGCTGTCGGCGGCGGCGCCCCCAAAAACGCCAAGCGCTACGTGTTGTTGATGGACTCAGCGCTCGGCCTCACCGAGGACAACGCGGTCGCGATTGCTGGCGTGAAAATCGGTGTCGTCGACGCCATTGTCGTCGCGGGGCGTCAAGCGCGCATCACCGTAGCGATCGAGCCCGGCGTTGAGCTGCACACCGACGCGCGCGCGGCGTTGCGGCAAAAAACGCTGCTCGGTGAAAAGTACGTCGACCTCGATCCCGGCGCGGTTGGCGACGTGTTGGCCGCCGGTGCTGAGCTGCGCAACAACATCGCGACCGTTGAGATCGACCAAGTGATTCGCGACGTGTCGCTGCTGGTCGATCGGCTCAACAGCATCACTCCGCCGCTCGAAAGTGCCCTCGCGCGCGTCGACAAACTGCTGCAAGGTGAGGGGGGCGAGCGCTTGGAGGCGCAACTGCTTGGCACCCTTAGCGACGTGCGCCTGCTCGTCAAAGAATCGTCGCAGCTCGTGCACAACAACGGTGACGACGTCACGAAGATCCTCGCGGTGTTGTCGAACAAAGGCCCGTCGCTCATCGACCGCCTTGACAGCGCGAGCGGCCGCATCGACGCAATCTTAGCGGGCGTCGATCCAAAGGTCATCGAGGCTGCCGCCAGCCGCGTCGGACCCGCCACCGAAAACCTCGACATCATGGCGGCGGATATGAAAGTGGCGATGACGGACATCCGCAGCGCTGCCAAGCGCCTCGATGGGGTGCTCGCGCGCTTCGACCACACGCTCACCCGCCTCGACAACGTGGACGAGCGATCGGTGCGTGAGTTCTTGCAGGTGCAAGGGGTGCGCGTGAACTTGATCCCAGACTCTTCCGTCACGTCGCGCATCAAAAAGCTACGCGAAGAATCCGTTCCCCTGCCCGAGTGAGCCCTCAAAGGGCCGCGGGCCTGGGTTTGACCACGAGGTCTTGCCAGGGCGCGCGCGCCGGTCGGAAGCTGTTGACGATGTCGGTGGCGGCGTAGCCCAGTGCTAGCCCACACAACAGTTTATAACCTGTGGGAATGTCAAAGTGTCTCCTCACAACATCTGGGTAGCCAGCGAGTGCTGCTTGCGCGCACGTCGACAAGCCCGCAGCCTGCGCCGCCACCATCAGCGACTGCAGATAAATGCCAGCGTCAAGCGCTGCATAGATCCCTAGTGCGTCGTGGCCGAACAGAAACATCACGCATGGCGCATCGAAAAATGCGTAGTTCCTGCGAAACTGAGCGGCGCGCGCGGCGCTGTCGTCGCGGGCGATGCCGAGCGCTGCGTACAGGCCAAAACCGGTGGCCTGGCGGCGTTCTTTTAGCGGCGACGGGTAGTGCACCAGCAACGGGTGTTCGCCCTGCGCAACCTGCGTGTCCGCGGCGTGCAGCATGTCGGCACGAAGGCGATCGCACGCGGCGCCATTTGCGACAGCCACGACGTAGGGCTGGGTGTTTGACCAGCTTGGTGCTTCGCCCGCGAGCGCAAGCACGCCTGAAA